>JBAUGM010000262.1:0-4019 GCA_049679725.1 Tepidisphaeraceae bacterium | reverse complement strand
CTTCGTCGAACCATGGGTAGAAGCGCGGCCGGAACTTGTAATCCGTCGGCTCTTTGCGAATGATCTAGCTGAGATTTATCATCTCGGGGGTCGATGCTCGTTTTTCCATGCACCGTTTGTCGGACGTCGCTCTCTGCGGATGAGTCGCAGGTGGGGCAGCTCGTTCGTTGCCCGACGTGCCTGAGCACGTTGCGCGTCCCCGCTGCTGCGGCGGCAGCGCCGGCGCGAGAGTTGGCGGGCGTTGGCGCCGGCGCGAGCGCCGGGAGCGCGCCGCAACGTCAGCAGTACGCGCCACAGCGCCCACCGCCGCCGCCGAGCCCGATGGGGGCTTTCGGGCGGCCCATCGCGGGGGGGAAGCGGTTCGGCTTCAATTGCGGGTATTGCTCGTCACGTCTGGAAGCAAATGAAGGCATGGCCGCACAGGAAGGGCAGTGCCCGACCTGCGGCAACAACATCACCATCCCGATCCTCGACCGCTACGGCCGGCTCATCGACCCCAAGAGCGGCCAGATCATCAAGCAGGACCCGCACCCCGTCCACGCCTACGCGGCCGCGGGCGAACGTGCGCCGCGCATCCTGCGCAGCGAAGGCGCCCAGCAGATCCTCTGCCCGCGCTGCCAGGCGCTGAGCCCCATCACCGCCAACAACTGCAAGAGCTGCGGCATGCCCTTCACGATGGAAGGCACGACGCTGGAAGCCAGCGGCACGAGCAATGGCTTCTGCGTGGCATCGCTCGTGCTCGGCATCATCGGCTTGCCCGCGGCGTGCGCGGTGCTGCCGTCGGTCTTGGCGGTGGTATTCGGCATCATCGGCTACAACCAGGTCAGCAAGAGCGGCATGGAAGGCGGCGGCAAGGGGATGGCGATCGCGGGGATGGTCTGCGGCGTGATTGGGTTGGTGTTGTTTGGGGTGATGATGTTGTGAAACGTGAAGACGTGAAGACGTGAAGACGTGAGACGTGAAAACGTGAAAACGTGAAAACGTGAAAACGTGATGAGCGTATTGTCACGTCTTCACGTTTCACGTTTCTTCTCCTGATACTTCTCCTCCGCTTCCGGACGGCGAATGTAAATCGGCGTGAGCCGCTGCGGGTCGGCGAACTCGCCGCGGCGCGCCATCGCGTGGCCGATCGTGGCGACGACGCCCGCCCGCGCGAGGGCGGTGTCGGGCGGGGCGACGATGACCGACGCGTCGTCGCGCGGGATGAACTTCTCGTGGTACGGCAACCCTTCGCCAAGCAGATGCACCGGCCGCGGCGATCGCTGGAGCATCGCGGTGAGCGAGTCGAGCTTCGCAGGCTCGCGCTCGAACCACTGATGGGCGACGCGTTCGAAGCGGGCGGTGAAGATCTGCTCGCGTTTGGCGTCGAGGACGATCACGACATGTTTCGCGTCGGCCGGCGCGTTTTCGGCAAGCACGCGCACCGTCGGCACCGCGACGATCTTCACGCCCGTCGCCATCGCCATCGTCTTCGCCAACGTCACCGCGATCCGCAGCCCCGTGAACGAGCCGGGGCCGACGGAGACGTACAACTCGTCCACGTCGCGCGGCGTCCACGACTGCGCGCGGGTCAGCCGGTCGATGATCGGCACGATCTGGGCGGCGTGCTGCAGGCCGTGCGCGAACTGCTCCTCCGCCACGACGCGCCCGTCCACGACGGCCGCGACCGAGCCCACCCGTCCCGAGGTTTCCAGCGCCAGTCCACGCATATCGAGGAGCGAAGCGGTCAGCTATCAGCGGTCAGCCATCAGCCAAGCAAGATGGTCCTTCACGGCTGCCCGCTGCCCGCTTTCTTCAGCATCTCCGGCTGATCGCTGATCGCTGATAGCTGCCCGCTTTCTTTCTTCCGCTTTCCTCGATGATACCGCCCACCCCGTCCGCTTGCCTCCCCGGTCCGCATCGCGATATTCTCGCCGAGCAAACCACCACGATGCTCGACTGGCTCCAGAACCTCTTCACCGGCAACAAGGCCGGAGGCGACGCGCCCGCCAAGCCCAAGAAGCGCGATGCCCTGGGCGACCGCGGCGAGAACGTGGCCGCGCGCTACCTGCGGAACCAGGGGTACAAGATCATCGTCCGCAACTTCCGCTGCGACCTGGGCGAGATCGACATCGTTGCCCGCGACGGGAGCACGCTGGTGTTCGTCGAGGTGAAGACCCGCGCCTACGACGACCCGACGCCGGAGGAGCAGGTCAACGAATTCAAGCATCACCAGCTCACCAAGGCCGGCAAGTTCTACCTCAGCCGCTACGGCACCCCGCAGCCGCCGGCGCGGTTCGACGTGATCGCGATCGTCTGGCCGCAGGGTCGGGAGCCGCAGATCCGACATACGCCCAATGCGTTTGAGGCCACGTTCTGATGTAGGGGCGATGCCTGCGTCGCGTTCGACGCGGAGCGTCGAAAGAGGACCAATCTTCGCGGCAGCGCCGCCACCGCGACGCAGGCGTCGCAGCTACAGTCATGATCGACACCCACTGCCACCTGACCGACGAGAACCTCCACCGCCAACTGCCGGACGTGCTCGCCCGCGCCGCGGCGGCGGGGGTGAAGGAGATGATCACGATCGCGACGGACGTCGCCGACTCGCGCGCGTGCGTCGAGCTGTGCCGCGAGCAGGCGAACGTCCGGTGCACCGTCGGCATCCACCCGAACTACGCCGCGGGCATCACGCCGGGCGACGTCGCGAAGCTCGACACCTTTCTCTCGTCCATCGCGTCCGGGGTCGTCGCGATGGGGGAGATGGGGCTGGACTACTTCCACAAACACACGCCGCGCGACCAGCAGCACGCGGTGTTCCGTGCGCAACTCGGGATGGCCGTCGAACGCGACATGCCGGTGGTCATCCATTGCCGGGAAGCGGTGGACGACTGCCTGGAAGTGATGCGGGACTTCCCGTCGGTCCGTGCGGTTTTTCACTGCTTCACGGGGACGATGGCCGAAGCGCGGAAGATCGTCGCCGCGGGCTACCTGATCGGCTTCACCGGTGCGGTGACGTTCAAGAAGGCCGACGGTCTGCGTGAGGCGGCGAAGGGTGTGCCGGACGATCGGATTCTCGTCGAGACGGATGCGCCCTACCTCACGCCCGAGCCGATGCGCAAGCAGAAGATCAACGAGCCGGCGATGGTCGTTCACGTCGCG
This sequence comes from Tepidisphaeraceae bacterium, assembly GCA_049679725.1. Lineage (GTDB taxonomy): Bacteria > Planctomycetota > Phycisphaerae > Tepidisphaerales > Tepidisphaeraceae > DASYWJ01. The sequence continues at coordinate 881 of JBAUGM010000262.1, read as the reverse complement.
GAGGCGCTCGCGCGGGTGCGCGGTACGACGGCGGCGGAGATCGACCGCCTCACGACGGCGAACGCGAAGCGATTCTTCAGGTGGGAGTGTATTGCATTGCTCCCTCTTCCCGGTACTCCGGGGAGAGGGCGGGGGAGAGGGGTGGGCGGCGCGGTGCGCCGAACAGCGTCGATTGGACGAGCACATCGGATCTGAGAGTCGAGCGCTGCTCGTGGTCGAGCGCCGCCTTCCCCTCTCCCCTGCCCTCTCCCCCGAGTACGTGGGAGAGGGAGATGGCCGCTCGACTTCTTTCGTGATTCGGAAGGAGGGGCGCGCTACCCCTGCATCGAAATGCTTGCTTCCATCCGCGCGTCCGGCGCCGGCATGTCCAGGCGCGTCGCGGCGGCGGCGGCTTTCTTCTTGCCCAGTTGGTCGAGCAGCATGGCCCACGTCTGGCGCTGGTAGCGGAGGATGCTCAGGGCCTCGTCGATCGGCGCCAGCTCGTGCTCGATGTTGGCCTCGATGAGCTTGCGGTAGACGAACGTGTAGAGGGCGGAGAGCTTCCCGCAGAGTTCGGGGGCGACGTCGTGCTTCAGGGTCACCGAGAGCTCGGTGATGATCTTCTGCACCTTGGAGATGAGCCGGTAGCTGTCCTCGAACCGCCGCTCGTGCAGGGCCAGGCGCGCCTGATCGCCGAAGCGAATGGCGCCGTCGTAGAGCATGAGCTGAAGCTGCTCCGGCGTGGCCGTGAGCACCTTGGTGCGCAGGTAGTTCTGAGAGGCGTTCGCGTTCATCCCGATTAACCCCGAGAGCGGCTACCGAGACTATCGGCTATTTCGGGTGCTCCGATTGAGGACTGGTCCTACGACCCGCTCGGCGCACGTCATCCCGATGGGAGCCAA
>JBAUGM010000261.1:0-1795 GCA_049679725.1 Tepidisphaeraceae bacterium | reverse complement strand
GCTCGAGGTTGGCGGCGTCGAGTTTGTCGGCGGGTTGTGTCGTCGCGACGCGCGACTGGTTCGGCTTGTCGTCGCCGAGGTTCGGCGGGTGGTTGCCGGCGCGGAGCCGGGCGCGGGCGAGGAGGTTGAACGACACGAAGACCGGATCGTCGATCAGCCGCACGCCGTTCGGATGGGCGGCGTCGGTGTAGCGCGAGAGCATCTCGGCCATGTCCATGTACAGCGCGCGGGCGTGATCGGAGTAGCCGGAGGAGGTCTCGTAGTATTGGCCGTCGCGGTCGACGTTGTTGGCGATCATCGCGCGGATCGAGTAGGGCCCGTCGACGCCCCACGCGACGTACTCCGGGATCCCCATCGCCACGCCCACCGCCATCGGCCCGCGGATGTAGTCGGCCTGGCCGTTGTGCAGGGCGCGGGCGAGGAGCGATTGCTCGTAGCAGTAGCGCGCGCCGTTGAGCAGGAGGTTGCCCTCGATGTTCGCGCGGCGCGTCATCCCGTCGACCGACGACGGCGCGTCGAGCGACTTGCCCATGAGGAGGATGTCGTACTGGTTCGTGTAGAGCACCAGCGTCCGCGCCACCTGGTACCACGGGCGATTGAACCGCCCGCTGGGCGGGTGCGACGGGTAGTCCCACGAGCCCGCCTCGCTCGTCGGGTAGATCCGCGCGAGGTGATCGAGGATCAGCGCCGCCTTGTCGGCGTAGCGCTGCTCGCCGGTGAGCGCGTAGGCGTGACAAAGCTTCGTCGTGGCGGTCGTGAGCGCGTCGATGATGAACGCGTTGTACGTGCCGACGAAGTAGAACTTCTTGCCGCTGGGGTCGACGTAGCCCTCGCCGGCGTCGGGGTGCTGCTCGTCGGGGAGGCGATGGCCGTTGACGCACTTGACGTGGCGCGGGTCGTCGAGGGAGGCGACGCCGTTCATGCCCCACCAGCCCTTGAGCGTCCCGCTGCAGACGGGGCAGCCCGCAAAGCCGTAGGCGTAGCACGATGCGGGCGGGGGGATCATCGCGATCAGCGCCGCGTCGTCGCGCGTCGCCCACGCGTCGGCCTCCGCGATCAGCTTCGCGGCGGCGGCTTTCGCCCACGCGTACTTCTCGCGGTTCGCGCGGGCGCGCTCGATGTCGGCGGGAGAGAGGTAGACCGTCGGATGAACGGGACGGCCCTGGATCGTGAGCTTCAGTTCGGGCGCGTTCCGCCGCGCCTTTGCATCACCTTCCTCCGCGGCACGCGCCGGGTGCGAGGCGATCGAGGAGAGGAGCGTGACGACCGTGACGAGCGTGATCGTGAGGAAGGTTGCGCGGGTCATGCGCGGAATGTATCACGGCGCGACGCGGTAGAGGAAAAAGTCCTCGTCGCCGACGACGCTGCCCGTCAGCGCGCCGATGCGCCGGACGCCGGGCGGTTCGTCGGTCAGCGGCGACGTGGAGATCAGCAGGACGTCCTCGCCGACTTCCTTCGCCTTGGCGCGGCTGATGTCGACGAGACTGTTTGACACAGGCGCGAGGCGGCGCTGGTCGTAGATGATGTACGAGCCGACCCGATCGCCGCGCGGGAAGTAGATCCGGCGGTCGAGGTATGCGGCGATGGGGGCGGTGGACGTGTCGCGCTCGCCGATGAGGAACGCGTCGGCCAGGCCTTGATCACGGATGAACTGGGCCGTCGCCCTGCTCTGCGAGAACGGGCGGGCCCAGTCGATGGAGACGGCGATGAGTGCGGCGATCACGTGGACGACGAGCAGGCCGGTGAAAGCGGCGCTCAACACCTTCCCCAATCCGCGCTCATCGTCACCCTGGCC
>JBAUGM010000260.1:0-7311 GCA_049679725.1 Tepidisphaeraceae bacterium | reverse complement strand
GGCTGGGGAGCGGGGGTGGGGTTGCTGTTGGACCCGCGGTTTTCGATCTTCAGCGTGATCGTCTTGCCCGCGCCCGCTGCGCCCTGCGCCTTATCGTGGGCGTAGGGGTTCGCCGTCAGCGTGAACTGCCCGGTTGCGGGGGTCCAGGCGAAGTAGTTGTCGCCGTCGTTGCCCGCCAGCGTGTAGTGGGCGATGTTCTCGATGTTCGTGTGCCCGTCGAACTCGAACTTCACGCTGCCGCCCTGGTCGCCGACGACGTTGGCGCGGATGTTGAGGTTCCGGGTCGGGAGCGACGCGAGGTTCAGCGTCAACCCGTCGCCGAGGTTCGCGTACTCGGCGATGACCTCGTCGGTGTCGGCGTTGATGAGGCTGAAGCTCACGATGCGCGGGACCGACGCCGCCTCCAGCGCGACGTTCTGCTGCAGGGCGGCATCGTAGCGCACGTCGCCGTCGTGCGCGGCGCGGTCGGCGCCGGCGCCGGTGGTCACGATGTCGTTGCCGCCGAACGTGCGCACGTCCAGCGGCATCGTCAGCCGCTTGTCCACCCGAACCACGTCCGTTCGCTCGGACCCGGTGATCTTGATCGCGTCCACGTCCGCCAGGGCGAACAGCTTCGTCTTCGTGTTGGTCTTGACCTCGAGCGTCGCGCCGTCGTCCATGAGGCGGACGGCCAGGTAGTTCGAGGTGTGCGCGTTGCCGGTGATGGTCAGCGTGCCGTCAACGACGCCCGCCGTCGACATGAGCTGCCGCGTCTCCAGCGTCTCGATGACCGCCTTGCTGATGCGGCGGCGCGCGTTGATCGTGGTGTTGTCTTCCCGAGCGGTGTTGTGATGGTGGTTGTTGAACATCATGGGCTTTGGATCGAGCGCCCATGAGTGCGACTGGATGAGGTGGTGCCGGGATTAGGCAGGTTTTCAGTCTGGAATCACGTCCGCATAAACCGGTGGATTGCCCAGAGCGCGCATGCGGAAGAGACGCGTTCCGATAACGTCGCGCCCCGCGGTGCTGTTACGCGCGGTTTCGCGGACATTTCGATATGCGATATGAACGGACTGCGGGCAACCTCCACGCGGGTCGTCCCCCCCGATGGCGTGGCGTGCCGCTTCGACGCGGCGTGCGCCGCCCGCGCAAGTCGCGCGTCCGATAAAACCCTCGTTTCGCGATTGGCGGGTCAGTGCCCGCAATGCTGTGGCGAGTTCCCCAACTGCACGTTGCGGAAGAACAGCAGCCGCCGCTCGTACCACGGAAGGGGGGCGAACGCGGGATCGTGCGGGTGCAGCTTACGGCTCAGGGTCTGCTCGACGCCGTTCCGCTTGAACGTCACCCAGAACGAATCGCCGCGGATGCGCGCGAGCTTGCGGCGGAACTCCAGCCAGGTCCACCCGTACCCGTCGCGCTTGAGCTGGCGGAGCTGCCGGTCGGAGGAGTCGACGATCTCGACGACGTCCTTCTGGTAGCTCGCCAGGTCGATCCGCGGCATGAACAGGTGGTTGTTCCGCGCGCCTTCCGTGCGCAGGTTGGCGTACATCGCGAAGGCCGACTCGGTCTTGAGCCCGAGGTACGGGCAGAAGCCGTTGAACAGGACGAGCAGCGGAAAGACGAGCAGCGGAGTGAACGCCGGGCGGAAGAACGGCTCGGCGGGGGGGGGGGGGGGGCGGGCGACTCGACCGGCGCTTTCGTCCTCGCGCTACAGGTGCGGACGGCGTGGGCGAAGGCGTAGATGTTGAACAGCGCCAGAAGATTCCATCCGAAGCGGATCCCCGCGGAGATCAGCACGTGCGCGTGGTCGATCAGCTTCGTTTCGCGGACGAACGCAGGCGCGGTCAAGCGCAGCAGCACGACGATCGACGCGGCGCCCGCCCCCGCGAGGACAAACCACCTCCACCGACGCCGCAGCGCCGCCAGCAGCCGGGCCCACGTCGCCATCATCTCGCCCAGCACGTCCTGCGGGAGGAACAGGAAGTAGGCCGCGTACAGCATGGCCGAGAAGCTGTAGATGAACCGGTTCGGGTGTGGCGAGAGCATGAAATGGAACAGCAGCCCCAGCCCCACGCCCGCCAGCCGGGTGCGGGGGAAGATCAGGAGGAGGGGGATGGCGGCCTCGCACGCGAGCGCGCCGTAAATGCTGAGCGGGTCGGTCCACGCGCCCGACGGCAAGAACGAGTGGTCCTTGACGATATCCGCGTAAAGCTGCGTCGCGCAGCTGTATGCGGGATCGAAGTAGTCGGAGTTCAGCTTGTGCAGGACGACGAAGAAGTACATCGCGAGCACTTGAAGCCGCAGCAGCGCCGCCATCTGCGGGAAGAACGCGTCGACGTCCCTGTCGTGCAGCCCGCGCGAACGAGCCGCATGGGTCACGATGACGGCGAGCATCGTGACGTTGATGAAGATCGTGAGCAGCGTGTGGTTGGCCGTCTTCGGCAGTGCCGGCAACTCGTACACGAGGTGGCAGACGAGCAGAGCGGTGAACCACCGAAGTGAACCCGGCCGCAGCAGCGCGATCGCGGCGACGACCCAGAGCGCCAGACCGATGAAAGGTTCGATCAAGTCCAGCCGGCCTGCCGCATCGCGGAAGCGGAACCAGGCCCAGTACACCATCGTGTGGTGCAGGAGCAGGTACGCGGACCACGCAAAGCAGAACGCCGTGGCTCGACCGCGGCGCACCGACGAAGCCGCGGTCGTCGCCTCGGGTAGGGCGGGGTCGTCGAGGTCAATTGACGGGAGCGCAAGCGTCGTCATAACGATGGCCCCAGACGACGTCGGCGTCTTGCTTGTTCGACGTGGCGACGCGGACTAACCCACTGGCTCGGCGACCGCCGGGCGATTGCTAAACCTAGCAGGCGAGCAAAAGCCCAGCAACTCTCAGTAGATCTCTACTCAATAAGCAGGATCGCCCTAAGTCGGTATCGACCGGGGGGAGTTATCAGCTTGACTCGCTCCGAGCCCCGCGATTCCACGTGCCAAGTGCATGGATCCGCTGGACGTTCAGGGTGGGAGGCGCGGGATGAGCTGGAACGGAGTGATGTCGACTGCCCGTAGGCGTCTGGTTGCTTTCCGACGGCGAACACAGCCGCCGGGTGGGCCCGTTCATCTCCCGTGAGTGCGCCGCGAGGCCCGACGCACGCGTTCGACCTGTCCGATAACAGCGTCGACTTCGAACTGGCGGCGCACAAAAAAACCGCCCCAGGCGAGTTGCCCGGGGCGGCCTTCGCTCCTTGTTGGTGGCCGTTAGAGCTCCACGGCGCCGGCGGTCCAGGTGGAGCGCGTCTTGCCGTTGATGTCGTGGAAGACGCCGGCGAAGTACTGCGCGGCGTTGTTCACCGTGGTGGAACTCGTCGGGGCGTAAGAGCCGCTGATCGAGACATCGCTGAACACGTCGGTGCCGACGCCCGACATCCCGTTCCATTCCGAGTCGCTCTTGTAGCCGGACTGGTTCGACCAGCTCGGCCAGACGTAGTTCTGCCCGCCCTGGGCCCAGAGGGTCGCCGAGGCGTTGGCCCAGACGTTGTTGCTGATGAAGTCGAAGCTGCTCAGGTCGCTGGCGTGGACGTAGACGCTGGCGGTGGCGCCGGAGCCGGTCGTGAGGTTGGGCGCGATGTACAGGTTGTTCGCCAGTGACACGCCGTTGGCGCCGTCCTCGACGGAGATGAATCGCCCCGTCGAGTTGTTGTTGATGACGGTGTTGTTGACGATCGTCACGTCGTTGGTCGTGCGGCCGTAGGTCGAGTCGTAGCCCTCGACGAGGATGGCGGTGTCGCCGCTCTTGAGCACGTTGTTGCGGACCATGATGTACTCGGCGCCGTGGTCGACGGCGAACTTGGTGTCGAAGACGTTGCTGTCGAACACGCCGTAGCGGAAGCGCGCCGACTTGTCGCTCATCCCGTCGCCGCCGCCCAGCGGGCCGATCGCGACGGGCCCCTTGTTCAGGTTGTTCTGCGCGATCCAGTAGTAGCTGCCCTTCTGGAGGGTGAGCGCGCCCTTGGTCGTGTTGTCGCCGGATACCTCGCCGATCGTGTTCGTCAAGTTGTTGTCCCAGACGAGGACGCGGTCGGCGCGGACGACGCGGATCGCGTGCTCCTCGCGGCTGTTGCGAACGCTGTTGCCGAGGTAGACGTGATCGGTGCCCTCGCCCCAGACGAAGTAGCTCTGGATCCCGCCGACGTTCGGGGCGGTGTTGCCCTGGACGAGCAGGCCATCCGGCTTGGCGTTGGCGTTGATCGCCATGCCCAGGTCGAGGAACTCGTTGTTGCGGATCGTGATGTTGTTGCCGCCCGGGCGAATCGCCTGGGGCTTGTTGCTGACGTTCGAGGTGAACGTCAGATCCTGAATGGTGATGTTGTCGCCCCGCGGGGAGGTGATCGTCGGGTACCCGCTGACGTTGGCCGTCCAACGGATGACGGGGCGATTGCCGGAGCCGTAGGAGCCGACGACGACGTTGTCGCCCGTGATGTCGAAGTTGCTCGACGCATCGAACGTGTCGCCGCGGCGGAAGAAGACCTCGACGTTCGAGCTCGAGCCTGCGAGCGACGCGGCCTTGGCCCAGGTCCTGATCGGCTTGTCCGACGTGCCGGCGTTGGAGTCGCTGCCGCTGGCGCTGACGTAGATCTTCTTGCGCGTGTTGGAGGAGACGTTGACGGTGATCGACGTCGAGTTGCTCTTGCCTGCCTCGTTGGTGATCGTCAGGCGGACGGTGTAGGCGCCCGGTGAGTCGTAGTAGTGGGCGGCGTTGAAGCCGTTGAGGCTGTCGTAGGCGGCGCCGTCGTCGCCGAAATCCCACTTGTAGAGCGCGGTCTGCGGGCTGCCTGCGCCGAGCGTCGACGCCGTCGCCTGCACGAAGATGGACTGCCCGGCCATGATCGAGGTGCCGCGGGCGGTGATGACGGGTTTGGGGGCGGTGGCGCTGTTGTCGTTGGGCGTGGAGCCGCCGTCGTCCGGGTCGGGCTCGGGCTCCGGGTCCGGGTTGGGTGTTGGGGCGGGCGCCGTGCCGGTGTCGGAGGTCACGCCGCCGGAGAACTGCTCGTCGTAGCGCACGTCGTTGCCCGCGCCGCCGTCGAGCGTGTCGGTGCCCGAGTCGCCCCAGAGCGTGTCGCTGCCGTCCTCCCCCCGGAGGCTGTCGTTGCCGGCGTTGCCCCAGACCTGGTCGTTGCCCGAGCCGCCGTAGATCGAGTCCTTCCCGGCCCCGCCGGAGAGGGCGTCATTTCCGCCGTTGCCCTTGATGATCGACGGCTTGGTGATCTCGTCGGTGAGCCAGATATTGTCCGAAGCCGACCCGCCCACGAACTCGATGCGCGAGACCGAGCCGGCCGAGAAGTTCTGCGAGGTGTTGTTGTGGGTCGCCACCAGCGTCGAGGAGCCCGACAGCCACACGCCCAGCGTGTTGGCGGAGGAGCTGTTGCCCGTGATCTTCAGGACGCCGCCCGAGAGCGTGGCGGACGAGAGGAGGCGGCGACCTTCAAGCGGTTCGACCTGACCAACGTGCAACGCCTTCTTCCCCTTCTTCACTGGATCCATGGTGCTTTCCTTCTTTGCTTCCGCAGCGTCCGCGCGAACAAAACCCCATCGGTTGGCGTGCCTGCGAACCAGCGCAGACCTGGCGGTCAACCTTGACTGGGCAACTGGGCCCTTTGGGCTTGGGGTACACAACTCAGCCGTCACAGAAGGACGTGAAGGGAGCGAGCCCGATCGCTCCTGCCTTCCGACGGCGTGGGCAGGGAAATAAGGAAATGATCGGGTGGCTTCAACCCCAAAAATCGCGGAATGTTCCGATGTGCGATTGCCTGAATTTTATGCACATTCCTGGCATGAGATGTAAGTTTAGCTATAGCGTTATTTATGAGACCGTTGCGCGTCAAAATCGCCGGTAATCAGCGGATAAAAAAGAAAAAATTGTGGGTTGGATTGCCTGTGTTCTCAACAGCGTATGCGCAGAAAATGGGCCAGAAATGACCCTGTTAATATTGAGAACATGCGATAGGCAGGCAAGCTTTTCCGATCGTGTCGGCACGCCGATTGATAGCCGATTGACGAAGGACGATGCGATAGTGCGAGCGGGAACGGTCGCCGCGGCGTTCGCCTTTACCTTTCCCCGCTCAACCCTACACTTCGCCGTGGGGCCGTTAGCTCAGTTGGCCAGAGCGCCTCCCTTACAAGGAGGAGGTCATCCGTTCGAGCCGGATACGGCCCATTCCCGCTCAACCCAGGGGTCGCTACCGCTCTCTCGGGATGACACCTACCCATTTCGAGGGTCACACCCTCAAACCCGCACTACGAGGAATTGCCCAAACCGCCGATCGTGCGCGAATATCATGACGATCGCGCAAAACGACTTACGACAATCTCAGGATTCAGCAGATTATTTCGAGCGACATTTCGGGGGCTTTTCCCGCGATGCGCGAACCGTTGTGCGCGAACGTCATGACAATCGCGCACGATTCACCCATGAGCCCGGCGGGGCGATCGGCGCCTCGACCGGCGCGGTGAGTACGCGGCCACTCGTCGTGGCGCGCGCATCGTGTCTGATGAACGATGGATCGTTTACGGTGAGGTCGCCGCGCGCTTGCGCGGGGCCCCCGACGGAGCGTATCGCGATGAATCCCAAGTTCCCATCCGCATTCGCGCGCAGCGCGATTCTCCCGCTGCTCATGGTCTGGCTCTTGGCAGCGCCCGTGGCGCGGGGGCGCGTGATCGACGTCGGTCCCGATCGCCCCGTTCGAACGATCGACGCCGCCCTGGCGCGCGCCGCCGTGGGCGATGAGATCGTCCTCGACCGGGGCATCGAGCACCCGACCGCCGGGCTGCGCGTGACGGTCGACGCGATCGAGATCCGCTCGGCCGACGGACAAGGGTTGCCCGCGACGATCACCAACACCTCGACCGACAAGAACGCCACCACGTTCGAGCACCGCGCCGACGGACTTGTGCTCAAGGACCTGATCCTCACGGGCGGCGGCAACGTCACGTGCGTCCGCGCGCGCGGACGCCGGCTGACGATCGACAACGTCCGCCCGACGAACACGGTCTGGCTGTTCGTCCACCTCAGCGGCGCGCAGCAGACGGTCATCCGCAACTGCGAGACGCCGGTCCTGCCGGCCTACACCGTCTGCGCCTTCGACCAGGACACGCGCGGCCTGCTCATCGACCGCTGCACGTTCCTCGGCAGCGAGAAGGAGCACACGATCCGGCTGCAGCGGATCTACGACGCGGTCCTGCGCGACTCGACGTTCAAGGTGGGCGGGTGGAAGAGCGCGCTGACGATCCGCGAGGGCGCGGACAACCGCGTGGAGAACTGCACGATCGCCGGGCCCCTCGCGC
>JBAUGM010000259.1:0-5397 GCA_049679725.1 Tepidisphaeraceae bacterium | reverse complement strand
ACGTGGACGATCAGAACGTCAGCACGCTGAAGAACCGCTACCTGCACGGCCCGGGCGTGGACGACGTGCTGGCGGAGGAGGCGGTGCGGGACTTCACGCTCTCCACGACGACGGTGACGCTGGACGGGTTCGGCAACCCGGACCTCGACGGCGGGCGGGACGTCTCCCTCTACCCCGCGGGCGGACCTGACTACTGGTACGGGACGTGGAGCACCGGCGAGATGTCGATGTTCCGCTCGGCCGGCGGGACCGGGTGGGAGGCGTACGTCTACGACTACAACAACGGCGTCACGATCTACTTCATGAACCCCGGCACGTCGGCGACGCCGCCGACGAGCGGGTGGTCGTACCAGTGGGACGATTGGGGCATGTACCCGGGCGCGGAGATCGACGCGGTGGCGTCGACGACGGGGACGGGCTGGCGGACGCATTGGCTGCTGGGCGATCACCAGGGCAGCGTGCGGCAGGTCGTGGATGACGCGGGGGTGATGAAGGACAAGATCGACTACGACGCGTTCGGGAACGTGACGGGCACGAACGCCAATGGCGAGGAGACGCGCTTCGGGTACACGGGACAGGAGTGGGACGCGGGGACGGAGATGATGTACTCGGGCGTGCGGCGGTACTACGACCCGGGGGCCGGGCAGTGGCTGACGGAAGACCCGGCGCAGGACGGGACGAACTGGCACGCGTATGTCAGCAACATGCCGATGGATTACACCGATCCGTACGGCGAGAGCGCGTTCCCCAACGGAGCGGCGTCGGCGATTGGAACGGCGTTGGGCCACGCTGCCCGAGGGTTGGGCAACGTCTTCGGCCCAATGGTGAGCTCGATCGGGGGCGCAGTCGGTGGAGCGGTGGGTGGATTATTCGGCGGCGCTAGCGGGCCCAACGGATGGGCATCACTGGATACAGCCGGACGAGCGACCTACGGGAACGATCCGAACATTTACGCGGCTCACAAGAGCGGCGATGTGAATCGGATCAATCAGGCATGGTTGGAGTCCAGCCAAGGCTCGGCGAACCGAGCGCAGAACGCCGCGAGCTTCGCGGCGTGGGACGAGTTGAACAGCGGCTGGCAAGGGGCGCTGAGGACGGGCCTGTCGATCTACCAGAGCGCCAACGACCCGCGCGTCGCGGCGCAGGCCGGGGTGAACGTTGTGCAGGCGGCGCAGAACAGCGTGATCGGGTTGGCCAACTTAAGTACGCGCACGTCGCCGGTCGGGGGCCTGCTCAACACGTTCGGCGTGAACACGACCATTCCGTCTCCGGATTGGTCGAAGGACCTGTTCGCCAACGAGTACGGCGGGCATAACTGGAGTGTCGGACTGGCCGAGGTCGGGTTGTCGCTGGTGACGGCGAAGCTGCCGTTCGTCAAGGGACCGGCGCCCTCTCCCCCATCGGCGCCGATGGTGGGCGGGAACTTCTCGCCGATCGTGTCGGGTGCCGTCGAGGGGAGTCTCGCTCCGTGGACGCGGTTCAATGCGGCGGGCGCGGAAAAGATGGCAGAAGTTGGCCGCTTAGGCCGCGCCGGCGAGCGAATGGCGGGCATTGTCGGCCCGAAGGTCGGTATCCGCGGACCGATTTCGGGTAGGATGCGGTTCCCTGACTCGTTGACTCGTACGCTACTGCGCGAGATTAAGAATGTTCGGCGGCAAGGGCTGACCGCTCAGATTAAGGATTACATTGCAATCGCGAAGCGTGAGGGCGTCGATTTCGAATTGTTCGTGCGCTCGACGACGAGGCTGAGCATTCCGCTTCAGGCAGCTCGCGCGGCTGGCGACATGATCATTCGGTACATCCCGGGAATGTAATTGGAGATAAGCTATGAATCCCCGTCGCGAGATGACAGCGAAGGAGCACGGTGAGCTGCTTGAGAGAGATCCGAAGTATCAGGCGATGATGGCTGAGAAAGCCAAACGACGGGCGGAGCTCGAAGCGATGTTCGATGCAGACGAGCAGCCTTTAGTCGCTGCGCTGACGTCGGTTGGTCAGGCGGTCACATCCGTCTGGGACTTTGTGAACACGTCCGCGTCGTACCCTGACGCGATTCCCGTTCTCGCCGAACATTTACAGCGGCCGTATCACTTCCGAACGCGCGAGGGGATCGCTCGTGCGTTGTCGGTCAAGGAAGCGCGCGGGCCGGCAGCACGCGTGGTTCTGAAGGAACTCAAGAAGATGACGGACGCCAGAGATGCTGGCGAGGGGGCCTATCGGTTTGCCCTCGCAAACGCACTGGTGACGATTGGCGATTCCGCCATGCAGGAAGACGTGGTGCAAATGATTAATGATCCGCGCTTTAAGGACGTGCATATCGAACTCAAGCGTGTAATCAAGGCGATTGGTAAGCGCAAGCCGACTTAAGCGGGACAGCCAGAAAGCCACCTACTGCCGTGCGCGAATATCCTGACAATCGAGGGGGGAAATCAAAGGGGTCGGGGAAATCAAAGGGGTCGCGCGAAATCAAAGGGGTCGGGAGTCTTTGTTTTCAATTAAGTGACTCCGCTGCACGATCCGGCGCCGGTTGCGCCGCGGGTGACGCCCGACGTCGCCACAGGGAATTAACCGTGACAGGGAAATCAAAGGGGGGAAATCAAAGGGGTCGGGAGTCTTTGTTTTCAATTTAAGTGACTCCGCTGCACGATCCGGCGCCCGTTGCGGCGCGGGGGACGCCCGACGTCGCCACGGGGAATTAACCGTGGGGGAATTAACCGTGACAGGGACAGTTATTTCAAATAACTGTCCCTGTCACGGTTATCGCACGGGGTTGGGGACGAGCGTGACGGTGCAGCACACAGGCGGCCCGCTGGGCGTGTACATGCGGCACACGGCTTACGGGAACAACGTGGTGGACGGTTCGCTGGGCGCGCCACGGTTCAAGCTGTCGTTTGCCGCGCCGGCAAGGCCGGTGCACGAGCGCTACGGTTACGACACATCGGACCGGCGGGTCGTCAAGGAAGTCGACGCGAACGGTGACCACGACTTCACGGACGCCGAGGACGTTAGCGAGGGGTTCGTCTACGACGGCGACGCGATCGCGCTGGTGTTTGACGGCAATACGCCGAAGAACCGCTACCTGCACGGCCCCGGGGTTGACGAGGCGCTGGCGGAGGAGGGGAACCACGTCGTCGCGCTGGCGAGCACGACGGTTACGCTGTCGGACTTCGCCAGCGGCGGGATCGACGGCGCCCACACGCTGGCCTTGCGCGAGGACATGGGGGGCCCGGGTTACTGGTACGGGACGTGGGCGACGGGGGAGATGTCGCTGATGCCGACGTACGGCGGCGTGGGTTGGGACGCGTACGTCTACTCGTACGACGACGGGAACACGATCAGCTTCCACAACAACAGCAGTTCGACGACGCCGCCGATGAGCGGTTGGGCGTACGCGTACGACGACTATGGGCAGGAGGCGGGCGCGGGTGTGAGCATCGGGGCGTCGACGACGACGGCCTGGAACACGCACTGGCTGCTGGGGGATCATCAAGGCAGCGTGCGCACGGTGATCGACGACCAGCGGAAGGTCCAGTACAGAATGGAGTACGACGCGTTCGGGAACCTGGCGGGGACGAACGCGACGACCGGCGAGCAAACGCGCTTCGGGTTCGCCGGTGAACAGTACGACCGCGGGACCGGGCTCATCTATCACGGGCAGGTGCGCTACACCGACCCGCAGTCGGCCACGCACCTGCAGCCGGACCTGGCGGTGGAGGCCGGCGGGGACATCAACGCGCGACGCGTGAACCGCAACAACTCGGTGGACAACGTCGACCCGTTCGGGTGGGTCGTGGGCGGCGGCGGCGGTTCGAATCACGACATCCCCAGCTTCAGCTTCAATCCCAGCACGTCGTACGACGAGCCGTTCAGCCTTGCGCCGAGTCCGTACGCCTCGCCGACAACGCGGCCCGCGACGATGCCGAGCACGATGCCCGTAGCGCCCGCGATGGCTCCCGTTGACTTCTCAACGAGCTACCTGCAGCTCGAGAACTCGAGCTCGCCGGAACTGCGGGCGCTGGCCGCGCGATACAAGACGGTGATGGCGGCGGCGATGAACGAGAACGCGAGTGACGCCCTGGCGCGGGCGGAGTACAAGCGGAGCGGGCCGTCGATGCGCCCGATGACGGCGGCGGAGTCGAGGCGTGCTAACAACTGGGTCGCGCAGCAGCGGGAGTGGCAGGATTTGGATCTCGCGGTCCGCGGCCCGTATCACGAGGCCGAAGCGAACGCGCTTCGCGGCGACGCATTCGTCAAGGGCGATTCCCAGGTGATGTTCGACGTGGCCGTGGACGTGACCAACGCGTTCGGCGGCCAGATGCGGTCCGGCGGCGGGGCTCAGTCGATAGCGCGCAGAGGTGGGGCGCGAACCCCGAGAGGCGGGTGGAACGTCGGGCAGCCAATCACGAATAACACCGCTGCGGGGAACGTGCCCTCATGGAGCGCCGTCCGAACTCGCTACTGGAAGAATGAGGCACATTACAACGCAGCAAACTATAGCGCTGATAACTTGGCGCGAATCAAGCAAGGGAATGCGCCGCAGAGAATCAACCCAAACACTGGACAGGTTGAGAGCAAGGAGTTACATCACGCTCCGCCACAACGTGAAGGCGGGTTGTTCGAGTTTCGTCAGGTGTGGCCCGAAGAACACGGCAGAGTGGATCCATTCCGACGGACAGGAAACTAAGATGATGTCATTCCAAGATCTGTTTATGAGATCGAAGGGCCAGCCGGTGGTTTACAATGGACGTCTCATTCAACTGGTCGACCATTTGAAAGTTGTCGACGGGCAGCGCGTCAAAGTGAGGTTCGAAAGCGTGAACTCCGATTGGCGTCAGGGCATCGGCCTAACAACTAAAGGAAGCTTTGACGTCAACAATCAGACCATCAAAAAGATCGTTCTCTGGCACGACACTGCACCGCGAGAAGTTGTGCTGACAGTGAACACGAAAAGCGGGGAATGCGAAGTAAAAAATGTTTGGGATACGGGAAACGGCGTCACGGAGTCGTGGCACAATGGAGCCGCGATGATCGTCGAAGAAGTTGGACCGCTCCGACGTTACAAGTGCAACGATGGTCGCGCTGATGATGACTTTGACGATCTGGTGTTTAGCATCGAATTGCTCTAGCAGCCCGTGGTGGAACTCGACTGTCTTCGTTAGGCGGCGGATAGCGCCGGCTTCCGCTGAACCACCGATTGGTAAGCGGACAAGATCGCCACGCTTCGCCGAACCACGCCGAAGATCGACCCGAGCCACTCCACGAGGTGCAAAAGACGCGCGCCGATGGTTGCACCGTGGCTGCGCGGCTTCCGCAACCCGTATTTCAATCGCATCAGCAGGGCGACGTTGAACGCGGCGGCGTGAAGCAGCACCCGCTTGGCGATGTTGTCCCGGCCGCGCA
>JBAUGM010000258.1:0-8447 GCA_049679725.1 Tepidisphaeraceae bacterium | reverse complement strand
GCTTTCCAGCAAAGCTGCTCCGCGGAATTGCTCGGGCGGGACGCCCAAGCCACGGAAAACGTCACGGCCCGAGTTCAGGGAATCCACTCCGCCGCCGACGGAGTCCGCGAACGGCATGGTGTATCTGGAAAGGTGACGCGGTCAAAGTGAAACCGCTTGCGTTCTCCGGAGAATGTTTTTCGATATCCCGGCGGCGGGCTCTGGAAGGCTTGCGGACACGTCAGGGCGCGGTATCTCTCGTCGCCCCATGCCCATCCACAACCCCGTCCTCCCCGGCTTCCACCCCGACCCGTCGTTCATTCGCGTCGGCGACGACTTCTACCTCGCCAACAGCACCTTCGAGTGGTTCCCCGGGGTGCCGATCTACCACTCGAAAGACCTCGCCCACTGGCGACTCATCGGCCACGCGCTGACGCGCCGGTCGCAGCTCGATATGCTCGGCGTCCCCGATTCCGGCGGCATCTGGGCGCCGTCGCTCAGCTACGACGATGGCGCCTTCTACCTCATCTACACCAACGTCCGCACGAAGTCCGGGCCGTTCAAAGACCTGCACAACTACGTCATCACCGCGCCGCATATCGAGGGGCCGTGGTCGGAGCCGTCGTACTTGAACGCCAGCGGGTTCGACGCGTCGCTCTTTCACGATGACGATGGGCGGAAGTGGCTGGTGAACCAGTTGTGGGATCACCGCAAGGGCAACTTCCGGTTCAACGGGATCGTGCTGCAGGAGTTCGACGCGAAGGCGCGCAAGTTGACGGGTGAGGTGAAGCAGATCATCGAGAAGCGCGGCATCCTGGTGGAGGGGCCGAACCTGTACAAGCGAGATGGGTGGTACTACCTGATGCTCGCCGAGGGTGGGACGGGGTGGAACCATGGGATCTCGATGTCGCGCTCGCGGAAGATCGACGGGCCGTACGAGCTGGACCCGCAGCCGTTTGTCATCACGTCGCGGAAGAGTCCGGGGAATCCGCTGCAGAAGGCGGGACATGGGGAGCTCGTCGAGACGAAATCGGGCGAGTGGTACCTCGCGCACCTGGCGAGCCGGCCGTCGTACCCCTCGCGGCGGTGCGTGTTGGGGCGGGAGACGTGCTTGCAGAAAGTCGTGTGGAATGATGAGGGGTGGCTGCGCCTCGCGTCGGGCGGGACGGATGCGCAGGTCGAGGCGCCGTCGCCGCGCGATGTGCCGATGGTTGAGTGGCCGGCGGTGCCGGCGCGGGACGACTTCGACGGGAAGCAGATCCGCGGCGACTGGTGCGCTCTGCGCGTGCCGATCGAGCCGTCGTGGGCGTCGCTGACGGTCCGGCCGGGCTGGCTGACGCTGTTCGGCAGGGAGTCGCCTCACTCGCTGTTCGAGCAGAGCTTGCTCGCCCGTCGCCTGCAAAGCTTCCGCGCGACTGCCGAGACGTGCATGGAGTTCGAGCCGGTGAACTACGGGCAGTCGGCCGGCCTCGTCTGTTGGTACAACACGCGCTGCCACTACTACCTCCGCGTCACGCACGATGAGCGTCGCGGCAAGGTGCTCGGGTTGTTCCTTACCGACGACGGCGTGCACGACGAGTACTTCGACAAGCAGATCGACGTGAACGACTGGCCGCGCTATTACCTGCGCGCGTCGATCAACGATGATGCGCTGCAGTTCAGCGCCAGCCCGGACGGTGAGTCGTGGCGGAACGTGGGCGGCGTGCTCGACATGACCAAACTGTCGGACGACTACGGCGTCGGCAACAACTTCACCGGCGCGTTCGTCGGCGTCCGCGCGCACGACCTGAACGGGACGCGAGTCCCCGCCTACTTCGACTATTTCAGCTTGGCTTCGTTTCCGTGGCTTGGGCGTCCCGCCCGAGCTTTCGGCGGAGCCGCTTCCCGGTAGCACTCGGGCGAGACGCCCAATCCACGTGAAGAGCAGCGTCACCGCACTTGAAGGAGCTCCGCCTCCGTCCACCCATCCTTGCGCGCCTGGTTCCAGTCGCGGATGGAGTGGACATCGGCCTCGCTGACGGCGGGCGCCTCGTGGCCCCATTCGCGGCGGACGTAGGTGAGCACGCCGGCGATCTGTTCGTCCGTCATCGCGGCCCACGAGGGCATGTCGAGATTCCAGACGGTGTCGTCCACCTTGATCGGCCCGCGCAGGCCGTGGAGGACGATGCGGATGAGGCGCTTGTCCGGGCCGAGGGCCCAGGGGCTGTTGCGCAGGCGCGGGGCCTTGCCGGGGGCGCCCATGCCGTCGGGCTGGTGACACTGCGCGCAGACCAGCGCGTACTGCTGCCGACCGATCTCGAACAACTCCTTCTGCCGCGCCGTGAGCGGCGCGGGCTTGGGGCGCGGCGGGACGGGCTTGCCCGGCCACATGAACAGCGCGGCGACTTTCTTCGAGCCGGTGGCGATCGTCTTGTTCGTCGATGCTTTCATCACGTCGACGGCCGCGGGCTTCACCGCGACGTCGATCGGCTTCTCCGAGCCGAAATCGTCCTTCTTCACCGCGGGGATCGCCTCGAGCATGGCGAGCTGTTGCCACTGGCGCTGCGGCGGCTGGGCGCCGATCAGCTCGGCGAGGCGGAGCATCTCCTTGCCGTCGAAGCGGCGCGTGACAGCGCGGGCGACGTCGCAGATGACGTCGTGGTGCGCGTCGGAGGCTGTCGCCCATGCCGGATCGTTCAAGAGACGCTCGATCAAGTCGATCTCCCGCCCGGCCATGCCGCTGATAGCTGCCTCGCGGAGCATGTTGTCGCCACCGTGTTCGCGGAGGACGTCGGCGACGGCTCCGTCCTGCTGCTGGCCGGACATGGACAGGACGAACTGAAGCCGGACGTCGGCGCTGGGGTCGCCCTTCAGCTTCATCACGTCGGCCATGATGCTCTGGTCACCCGCGCGCGGCTCGGCGATGCGAATCGCGCTGACGCGCACCTTCGCGTCGGCGGCGGCGAGGGCCGACGCGAGCGTGGCGTTGTCGATCGCGTTTATTCCCTCGAGCGTCCACAATGCGTGCAGCCTTTGGACGGGCGACGCCGCGCCCGACGCCATCTCGCGCAGCGGTGCGACCGCGTCCGGGTCCTTGCGCTCGACGAGCAACTGCTGGGCCGTGTCGCGCCACCAGCCGTTGGGGTGGTTGAGGTTCTCGACGAGCTGCGCCGTCGTCGCCTTGCTCATCGCGGGCTTCACGACGGGCGTTGGCTTGTCGTCCGGCACGATGCGGAAGATCCGGCCGGTGCGCAGGTGCTTCTGCAGGTTCTTCTTCTTGTACTCCGTCTTGGCATAATCCGTGATCGAGATCTTGTGCTGGATCAGGCCGTGGTGCATGTCGACGACGTACAGGGCGCCCTCGGGCCCGGTTGCGAAGTTGACCGGCCGGAAGCGCTCGTAGTCCGACGCGATGAACTCGCGGCCGTCGTACGCGTTCTTCGCCGTCAGCTTTGCATTCTTCTCGCTCAGCACCGTGCGGCGGACGAGGTTGCTCGTCGCCTCTGCGACGAACGCGTTGCCGTAGAACTCCGGCGGGAACAGATCACCCCGATAGATCCACGGCGAGCACGCGGCGGTGAACTCCTTCAGCTTGCCGTCGGGATGCAGGAACCCTTCGCGATACCCGCGGTTCACCGTCGCGGCGTGCGCGGGAAAGATCGTCTGGTCCGTCGCGATCTTCGCGTTCGCCAGCGTCCCGGGGCTCGCCGGGTTGCGGCTCATGTAGTGCGGCGGGACGAGCGCGCCGCGCAGGTGGTCGCTGTTGGTGTTGAAGAACATCCGTCCGTAGTCGTCTCGGCCGATGCCGAACTGGCCGAGGTCGGGGATCGGCTCGTATTCGAACTTTCCGCCGCCCCCATCGCCCCCCACGTGACGCATGCGCTGTTCGTAGTTCGCGTTGTAGACCCAGTTGTCGAGGTTGTAGAGCAGGCCGTTGAAGCTGTTCTCCGGGTTGCCGACGGTGCCGGCGTCGGTCAGCAGTGTCTCGCGTGTGTCGGCCTTGCCGTCGCCGTCGGTGTCACGGCAGAAGAACAGGTTGGGCGGCGACGCGATAAGCACGCCGTCGCCGGCGAAGCCGACGGCGCGCGGCAGCACGAGCTGCTCGGCGAAGACAGTCGACTTGTCCATCCGCCCGTCGCCGTCGGTGTCTTCCAGCACAGAGACGCGCCCCAGCGGCTTGCTCTCGCCCCAACCTTCGGTGTCGGGCATGTACGCGCGCATCTCCGCGACCCACATGCGCCCGTCGGGATCGAACGCGACGTGGACCGGATGCTCGACCATCGGCTCACTTGCGACGACCTGGGCGCGGAAGCCGGGCGGGAGGTTGAACGTCGCCGCCTCGTCTTGCGGCGAAAGCCGCGGAACGGGCTTGGGCGCCGGCTGCGTGGACGGGGCCGTGGCGGGCGCGGTGGACGGCGCGGAACCCATCGCCACGATCGCGATGGCCGTGCAGAACAGGGCGGGGATGACGACGACAATTCGAATCATGGCCGCCGTTTTACCTCCTCCGCGACGGGCCCGCACGCGCCCGCTGCATTCCCCGCGGACGGGAACGGACCGCGCACGGCCCGAGCACCGATAACGCGGCGTGCCTGCCGGTTCCGAGAAAATCGCCCCGCTCGCCGCGCGGCGCGCGAAGTGATTTCCGATGCATCAAAAACCGTTTCTGATGCATGAGAAGTGATTTCTCGTGTCGCGCGGATGATTTCTCATGTCGCGCAAGCGATTTCTCATGTCGCAAGAATGATCTGCAAGGCAGTGAAAACGACTTGCGCGACATGCGAAATGACTTGCGCGACCGGAGAAATGATCCGCGTGACATGCGAAATGAGTTGGTTGACACCAGAAATAGTTTGCGCGGCAGGAGAATTGACTTCTGGTGCACGAAGCCCCGGCTCCGATCGGCGCCCCCAGCCTATGGGAGCAGATAAGGGCTCAGACACCGATTAGGGATTCGGTGTCTGAGCCGTGTCTGAGCCCTTATCTTCGCCCACGGCCTCACGATCGCGCCGCTACAAGTCCTTCACCCGCGAGAAGGGGAAAACCTGATCGAGCGCACGGAACGCGTGTTGGCGGAAGGGTTGCCGAGGAAGGGGAAGAAGTGAGCCGCTTTTTCGCGCGGCACGCTAACCTGCGCCCGGATGCGGGCGTTATTCGGGCGCTCCCCGGGAAACCGCGTCGAAATCGCGTTCTTCCGCTGCTTCCCGCCCGCGTGCCGCCGCTCCGGCGCAAGATAGCATGCCCGCCCGCTCGCGCGCGTTGGTTTATCACCCGCCGCCGATCGCCCGCGTGGTGAGCACAAACCGATTGCCCTGCCCGCACTTACGCTGATATCCTTCCTCGATCGGCCGGCGCGCTGTGCTGCAGCGCCGGTTAATCACTAGTTATCCCGCCTATGGGCTTCGACTTCTCGGGCATCTTCGCGAATGGTGACGCCGCCGTGATGGAGGATTTCCGGCGGGAGTTCTGCGGCGTTGGTCGTTTGATTACGTCACCGTTCGTCGGCTTCGGCGTCGCCTTTGTCGAGCAGGCCGTGCCGGTTCCGACGCCGGAAGATGATCCGGAAAGCATCGCAGCAGCGGAGCGCATCGTCGCCTTCAGCGCGCGGCACGCGCAATTCACGTTCGCTTACGTCTACGCCGAGTGCTTCGGTGGCGTGTGCGAGTACGCTGGCTTCGCCTGTCGCAATGGACAGCGGATTCAAGACGAACCATTCCGCGACGTGGTAGGCGACTACGAGGTGTTGCGTCGGCTCCTGGTGCCACTCGGCATTGATGTCGGTCCGTCAGCGATATTCGAGCCGTTGGAGCGGGATTACTTTCCGTCGCCGTTCCGTCGCTCGCCGATCAATACTGCGGCGGCGGTCCCGCGGCGGGATAACCAGCCAATGCAGCGGACCGGAGCCGCGGGTATGTTCTCTTTCGTTCGAAAGCTGCTGGGGCGCGGCTCCGGCCGTTGATCGGCCTTACGTTATGACGTCTCAGCCACGCGCGTCGTCTCGCCGGAGGGTTCGGCGTGGGCGGCGATGACGGCGGTGTAGCCGTCGTCGCGGCTGGTGATCACCGCGACCTCCAACCGTCGCACGATGACCGTCGTCTGGTCGTCGTGCGGCGAATCCTTCCCCTGGAACGTCGTCACCTCATCGCGGATGGCGGCGACGATCTCCGAGGCGGGCGCATCGCGCAGCCGGCCGACGATTTCCTGCACGCGCTCGACGCCGAACATCTCACCCGACGGCGCGGGCGCTTCGAAGATGCCGTCGCTGAAGACGATGAGCATGCCGGTGGGCTTGAGCAGCAGCGGCGGGACGACGTCGCCGACCCACTCGTTGGTCACGCCCAGCGGCAGGGCGGTGGAGTCGAACTCGACGATGCCGCCGCTGCCGACGTCGCACCAGAGCATGGGGCCGTGACCGGCGCTGGCGTATTGCAGCTCGCCGTCGTGGCTGAGGTAACCGAGGAACGCGGTGATGAATCGGCCGGGCTCCAGATCGGCGGCGACGCGCGCGTTGACGCGGTTGAGGACGGAGTCGGGATGCGTCTCGATCTCGGCGATGGCGCGGACGAGCGCGCGCACCTGCGACACGATCATGCTGGGCGCGAGGCCGTGGCCCGATGCGTCGGCGACGAGGATGCCGAGCCGGCCGTCGGGGAGCTTCCACAGGTCGAAGCAGTCGCCGCCGGTCATGTCGGCGGGCTTGGTCCACCCGTGCGGCTCGAGCCCCGCGACGTCGGGCGGCTCTTTGGGGATCAGCGCCTGCTGCACGCTGCGCGCCAGCTCCATCTCGTGCCGGAAGACGGCCAGGTCGCGCGCCACGCGGATGCGCTCCAGCGCCTCGTGCGCGAAGCGCATCAACCCGCAACCCACCCACACGGCGGCCACCGCGACGACGGGCCCGGCGGCGCCGACGAGGTGGTCGCCGTAGTCGAAGATGGCGACGCCGTTGAGCGCGAGGTAGCCGATGAGCAGCGCGAGGGCGACGATCGCCGCCTTGAACGGTGAGAAGTACCCGACGGCCGCGGCGGTGAGCAGGCCGAGCGCAACGGTGAAGATCGCCGCCACCCACGCCGGCGCGCTGCGCCACCAGTTGCCGGTGAGGATGGCATTGGCGATCACCCCGTGCACGACCACGCCGGGGCAACGCGCGTGCAGGCTGGTCGTAACCACGTCGGCGGCGCCGGTGGCGGTCCAGCCGATCAGTACGCCCTTGTCCTTGATCGCGTCGGCCAGTTCCTTGCGCGTCGTGTCGAGCTGCTTCTTCAGGTCGGCGTTCTCGGCTTTTGCGCGACGAAGGTTGCGATCGGCGTCCTGTAGCTCCGTCCACTGGATCAGCTCGTCCGGCGTCAGGCCTGCCTTGCTCTTGCTCAGCTCTTCAAATCGTTCCCGGTAGCCTGAACTCGCGTACTCCCGCTGCGTGCGCGCGACGATCTCTTCCCGTGCCGCGACGTTCTCCGGATCGGGCGCCGCCGCCGCGTAACGCTTGGCGAGCGACGAGTCGATCCCCAGGTACCACGGCTGCGCATCCCCAAGGATGACGGCGACGGCCTTATCCACGGCGAGGTTGTTGCGGACGATCTTGTCGCGCGTCAGGCAGATGTCCCACACGCTGCCCAGCGACATGTGCGCCTTCTCCTCAACCTGGTCGGGCCAGTCGTACATCGTCTGCCATCGCTCGCTGCCGAAGAACGGGATGTCCATCATCAGCGGGACGCTGCGGCCCAGTCGGCGCGAGTAGTAGCTGCGCAGCGGGATGACGACGTCGGGCGCGTTCTCTCGCGGGACGATGGCCTGCGATGCCGAGAAGCGCATCCTTCGAATGTCCGCGCCGAGCATCTGGCAGGCGAGCGTGACGCCGAACTGCGGGTAGAGCACCTTGTCGTGCTCGACAAGCAGCGGCATCGAGCGGACGGTGGCTTCGCTGAAGATCTCGAAGTCGACGAAGCCGACGCCATCCGATGCGCTCGTGAACTCCGGCAGGGGGACGGCCTTCACCGCGGACTGCACGGGAGCGCGCATCTTATCGGGCATCGGCACGCCGACCTTCGCCATCTCGCGAACGGCCATCACGTGCACGTACTGCTCCGCCACGAGCCGCTGGATCGGTGAACCGAGCGCCGTGTCTGTCTTGGGCAGCAGCCGCGGGTAAAGCTCCTCGAGGTTCACGGGGCCGTGCGCCGTCTCCACGCGCAGGCGGTCGTAAACCGCGGTCCGCCGCGCTTCGAGGAAGCGGGCTTCGTAACGCGGACCGACCTTCTCGACCTCAAATCCGCGCGTGCGCAGCCGCGCGAGCAACTCGGGCGGCGTGAGCTCCAGGTTGGCCGTCAATTCGGCGGCGATGGCGCTCTCGACGTCGGAGAGCGATCGCGGCGGGGAGATCAGCAGCGAAACCGGGATCACCACGCCGTTCAGCTTCGCCAGCTGCGCGGCAAACGCGCCGTCGCCGGGCGAGCGCTTCATCGTTCGATCGGGCTGTTCGACCTCCTCGGGCT
>JBAUGM010000257.1:0-13199 GCA_049679725.1 Tepidisphaeraceae bacterium | reverse complement strand
GTGGATGCTCAAGCTCGTGATGCGCTTCCGCATCCCGGTCGCGATCGTCGCCGTCCTGGTCGTCGCGTCGTCGTACCCGCTCTACAAGGCGGTGAAGCAGGACTACCTGCCCAGCGACGTGGACGAGGCGGAGTTCGAGATGCGCGTGACCGCGCCCGAGGGCGCGAGCTTCACCGCGACGAACCAGGTCATGCTGGCCATCGAGCGAGACCTGATGGCCATGCCGCAGATCCGCACGATCCTCTCCAGCGCCGGGGGCGGGTACCTGGGCGGGGTCAACCAGGGCGAGGTCTATGTCCGCATCGCGCCGCACGGGGAGCGCATCTTCTCGCTCGGCCGGCTCTGGCGCGAGACGCTCAAGGGCGACCCGATGGCGGCCTTCAAGGGCAACTACTCGCAGCGCGACGTGATGCAGCAGATCCGCGCCAAGATGCGCCAGTACCCGGACGTGCGCGTCTCCGTGCGCAACTTCCCGTCGTTCAGCATCGGCGGCGGGAACTTCGACGTCGACTTCGTCGTCCGCGGCCCGGAGCTCGAGTCGCTCGCGAAGTACACCGAGCAGCTGCGAACGCGGGCGCAGGAGATGGGCGGATTCACCGACCTCGACACCACGCTGAAGCTCGACAAGCCCGAGCTGCGCGTCAACATCGACCGCGAGCGCGCCGCGGATCTGGGCGTCACGTCGCAGGACGTCGGGACGGCGCTGCGCCTCATGGTGGGCGGCGACACGGAGATCAGCCGCTTCCGCGACCCGGCGACGAATGAAGATTACGACGTCCAGCTGCGCCTGCTCGAGCAGTACCGAAACGACCCCGCTGAAGTCCCGCGCCTCTACCTGCCCGGACGGAACAACCAGCTCATCGAGCTGCGCAACCTCGCGACGGTGGAGGAGGCGAAGACCGCCGCGCGCATCGACCGCCTCGACCGCCAGCGCTCCGCCAACGTCCGCGGCGGCGTCGCGCCGGGTTACGCATTGGCGGACCGTCTCGAGGCCCTTCGGCAGATCGCCGACGACATGAACCTCCCGCCCGCCTACACGACCAGGGTCAGCGGCCGCGGGCGCGAGCTGGAGCGCACGTTCAACGAATTCATCTGGGCCTTCCTGCTCTCGATCATCTTCATGTACATGATCCTCGCGGCCAACTACGAGAGCCTCATCCACCCGGTGACGATCCTCCTGTCGCTCCCGCTCTCCATCCCGTTCGCGTTGCTCTCGCTGTGGCTCACCGGCGGGTCGCTCAACCTGTACAGCGCGCTGGGCATCCTCGTGCTGTTCGGCGTGGTGAAGAAGAACTCCATCCTGCAGATCGACCACATGAACCACCTGCGTCACGAGGGGCTCAGCAAGTACGATGCGATCATCCAGGGCAACCGTGATCGCTTGCGCCCGATCCTCATGACCACGCTCGCCCTCGTCGGCGGCATGCTGCCGCTCGCGATCGGCACCGGCCCGGGCTCAGAGGAACGCCGCGCCGTCGCGATCGTCGTCATCGGCGGGCAGACGCTGTCGCTGCTGCTCACGCTGCTGGTGACGCCGGTGGCGTATTCGTTCCTGGACAGGCTGGATTTCAGGCGGAAACCGAAACTCGCGTCGGCAAGCGTACGGGAGACCGGCCACGAGGCGCGGGAGCCGGTTGAGGTGGGGTAGCGCACTCAGCGACATGAACAATGGAGCGTGGCTGCAACGAAGCCAGTGCTCTAAGCAGGTTCGGCACCAGCGGTCGTAGGTCATCGATGTCGTTGGTCATAACATCCATGATGACCACGGCGCACGGAAGCATTGAGAGATTCTGCTGATGCTCGATGTTCTGGTCCATTGTGACGAGCACCTCGAAGCCATGCGCGGTCGCCTGCGCGAGCAAGGCGCCATTCTTCAACCCGTTCCACTTCATGTACGTGACGGTGGAAACATCATGACCCGCCAGTTCATGGCGAAAGTCAACGTCGATATTCTCGTCGAGAAGTACCTTCACGCGGCAGGCGCGCTCACGGCCTTGCGCGCGATCTCCAGTACGGCAAGCGCCTGCTCGCGGGTCACGCTAGGAAACCCGCGAAGAAAGTCATCCAGCGGCTTGCCATGCTCGAGGACGTCGAACAGCGTTCGGACGGGAACGCGGGTGCCCGCGAAGCACGCCGTACCGCCCATGATTTCCGGATCGACCTTGATCGGGTTCATATCGTCTCCTGACAAGCCATCTGAGGGACTCGAACCCTCGACCTGCGGTTTACAAAACCGCTGCTCTACCAACTGAGCTAAGATGGCGCGCGTCGCGCCGTCGCGCGCGAACCCGGGCCATTGTATCCGCCGCGGGGCGGGGGGTGAAATCGACGGGAATCGCGCGGCCCGTCCCGGTTCAGGGACGTATTCAACCGGCAAGGGGCACGGCTGCGCACCGATAGGCGCGGGTCGCCCCGCAGACCGGCCACTGGCAACCAGCGACCAACCCATCCCGAAAGCGAACCGCGCGGCGCATACCGGCATGCGCCGCGCGCACGCCGGCAACCACGGCGCGCACTACGGTATGCGCGGCGCGCACTACGGTATGCGCGGCGCGCACTCCGGTATGCGCGGCGCGCACTACGGTATGCATCCGCTCCATACCGCCGCGAAACCGCGCCCGCCCGCCGTGCACCCCGCGCCCAAGCCCCGCGAACCGCGGTTTTCTCGACCCGAGCTGACGCTATGCTGCGCAAACCGATTTTATCGGCGCAGGGATTTGAACCACGAAGACACGAAGCCACGAAGCCGATCCGTTTGACCACGCTGCGCTCGGCTCTCAAAAGGGGAAGCGCTCGCCATTCCCACGGCCATCGCTGCCGCAAGCGGGGGAGTCGCTGGTCGACACGGCCACGCTTCAATCACGGCTGCGACTCCGCTATGCTCTCCCTCGCAGAGGCGCGCTTCGCTGGGGGAAGCTACCCGCGACATGCTTGTTGCCTTCGCGCGATCCACCGACGTGGCTGAGGAGCCAATGCATTCATGGCAGCAATCGAAGACCTCATCAGGCAGATCGCCGACACGCGTTTGCGGGATCAACTCGCCACCGAAGTCGCCAAGCTCAAAGAGAAGAAGACGTTTGGGCTGGTCTTTGAGGACCATTTGCCCGAATTGCTGCGCCTGCCCAACGTCGCCGCCACCGTCGGCGCGCGCATCGTGAGGACGGACGATCCGAACCACGTCCCGTACCGCGTCACGTCGGAAGTCAACGGCAAGAAGATCAAGGCCGCCCCCGAGTCCGGCGGGCCGGAAGAGACGTTGGAGCGCTCGGCCGTCGTCGTCGCCCGCGCCTTCGGCGAGCCGATGTACCCGGCCCTGATCCCGGTCGACACCATCGAGCGCGCCCCCGGCAAGCCGTGGCACGTGCTGATCAACGCCGACAACTACCACGCCCTGCAACTGCTGCTCTACGGGTACGAGAACAAGGTCGACGTCATCTACATCGACCCGCCGTACAACACGGGGGCGCGGGATTGGAAGTACAACAACGATTACGTCGATCGCACCGATACGTCACGCCACAGCAAGTGGCTTTCGATGATGTCGAAGCGGTTGGAACTTGCTAAGCGAATGCTCAAGCCGGACGGCGTACTGATCTGCACGATCGACGAAAACGAAGTAGGACATCTCTCCGTACTTCTTGAAGAGCATTTCCCAGCCTATTTGCGGCACATGGTTTCCGTGGTCATCAACCCGAAGGGGACCGGCAAGTACAACTTCGCCCGTGTCGATGAGTACGCGTTTTTCTGCGTACCCGACACGCGAAGCAGCATCGTGCATGGCGTGCCGGGGGCCGACGCTAAGACTATGGGGGCGGGCGAGGGTGCATTGTTCTTCCCGAAGGGCGTTGAAACGTCACTGTTCGTCCCCGACGCTGCGGAGTCCGACGCTGCGGAAGAAGACGAAGACGATGAAGCGGAGAACGACGAAGAGGACGAGGACATCGAAGAGGAGATGGAGGCGTCCGATCTCCCATTCCCAGAGGAAGAACTCCCCGAATGGGAGCTGCGACACGCAAGACGCCGCGGCGCCGAGTCCAGTTACAGGCATCAGCGAGCCGGTCAGTTCTATCCGATCTTTATCGACGAGAAGGCGCGTCGCGTTGTCAGGGCGGGCGAGGCCATTCCGCTGGACGCAAAACCGAGTTTCGCGAAGGTCGATGGCCTGACGCCAATCTGGCCCATCGACAAGGAAAAGAACGACCGTTGTTGGCGTTTTCACCCGCCCACGATGCAACCGCTCATTGAGGCGGGGAAGGTCAAGCTTGGGAAGTACAACGAAAAGTTCAAGTCCTGGACGCTAAACATCTGGGAGCGGAAACCAGAATCCAAGAAGCTCAAGACGGTCTGGTGGAAGAGATCACACGATGCCGGAACACACGGGACGACTCTGCTTCACAAGCTGCTTGGCAGACGTAGCGCCTTCCCTTTTCCAAAGTCCATCTATTCCGTGGCGGACGCTTTGGCGGCCGTCGTGCGCACTCGACCCGACGCGATCATCTTCGACTTCTTCGCTGGGTCCGGTACGACGCTTCAAGCCACTTGCATGCTGAATGCTCAGTTTGGCGGGAACCGGCGATGTATCTTGGCAACGAACAACGAGGTTGGCGAGAAGCTGGCAAAGAAGCTGTTGCTCAGGGGTATTCAGCCGGGCACTGCCGAGTACGAGAAGCATGGGATTGCCGAAACGGTGACCTGGCCCCGTACTCAGGCCGTTCTAACGGGCAAGCGCCGTGACGGTCGGAAAGTACCCGGAGCGTACTTAAGTGGCCGGCAGATGTGCGACGGGTTCGACGAGAACGCCGCCTACTTCAAGCTCGCCTTCCTCGACCCCGCCGAAGTGAACCGGGGGGACAAGTTCGAGGCGATCATCCCGATCCTCTGGATGCTGGCCGGTTGTCGCGGCGCGCCGGAAGTGTCGCGCGGGTCGGGCAAGTGGTTTATCCCGAAACAAAGCCCCTTCGCCGTACTGTTGAAGGAGGACGAGTTCGCCGGGTTCGCCAAGGCCGTTGCGAAGCGAGAGGACATCGAGGTGGTTTTCCTCGTGACCGACTCGGCCGACCATTTCCACCGGATGAGCACGAAGCTGGGGAAGGGGTATCGCTGCATTCAGCTTTACCGCTCGTACATCGACACGTTCCGGATCAACCTGACCGAGCCGGGGACGATCTCGGCCAGCGGCACACCGGTGCAGCCGACGCCAGCCACGACGAAGGCCGTCGCGTCCGAAGGGGGGAAGTAAGCCATGCGGTTACCGCTCAGGGATTTTCAGACGGACGCCGTCGATGAATTGATGCTCAAGCTGGACACCGCCCGGTTCGGCGCGAGCAAGAAGCAACCGCAGGCGGTCGTTCTCTCGTCGCCGACGGGGTCGGGAAAGACGGTCATGGCAGCGGAGATGATCGAGCGCATCCTGCGCGGGAGCGAAGGGAATGCCGCCGACCCGCGGGCCGTGTTTCTGTGGCTGTCGGATTTACCCGCCGTCAACGAACAGAGCCGGGCCAAGCTGGAAGACGCATCGGACGTGATTCCGCCCGATCGGCTGGTGACGATCCTGCATCCGTTCAACGTGGAACGGCTCGCGCCCGGGCGGGTGTACTTCCTCAACACGCAGAAGCTGACGGCGGCGAGCCTGCTGACGCAGCGGGGGGACAAGCAGCAGCGGACGATCTGGGAAATCATCGAGAACACGGCCAAAGCCGCGCCGACGTCGTTCTATCTCATCATTGACGAGGCGCACCGCGGGATGCGGGATGCGGACAAGAGCCAGTCCGCCCGCACGCGGAGCGAGAACGTCCGCATGACGACGGTGCAGAAGTTCGTGCGCGGCGACAAGACGCTGGGGCTGTCGCCAGTGCCATTGATCGTCGGCATCTCCGCGACGCCGGACCGGTTTAACAAGGTGCTGGAGCAGTCGGGCCGGACGGCGCACCCGGTGGACGTGCCGCCGGAGAAGGTGCGCGGGTCGGGATTGATCAAGGACCGCATCAAGCTTTCGACTGCGGAGAAGGGCGACGAGGCCGACTGGTCGATGCTGGCCGAGGCGGGGCGGAAGTGGGGGCAGTACAGCACCGAGTGGGAGAAATACTGCTCCGCGAACGGCATCGATTCGCCCGTCAGGCCCGTGCTGGTCGTGCAGGTGGAGAACGGGAACGAGAAGGAGACGACGAAGACCGACCTTGCCCTGTGCGTGAAGGTGCTGCGCGACGCCGGCGTGGTGCTTCCGCCGGAAGGCTACGCCCATTGCTTCGAGCACGACGCGGACGAACCGGCGGGGATGGTGACGCTGCGCAAGATCGACGCCTCGGAGATCGACGCCGACCCGGACGTGCGCGTCGTGTTCTTCAAGACGGCGCTGACGACGGGTTGGGACTGCCCGCGCGCGGAAGTGATGATGTCGTTCCGCAAGGCGGTGGACGACACGCTGATTGCGCAGCTCGTTGGCCGGATGGTCCGCACGCCGCTGACGCGAAAAGTGGAGGGCAACGACTTCCTCAATGGGGTGTCGCTTGCGCTGCCCCACTACGACGACGCGGCGGTGGCGGCGATCCTGAAGAAGCTTCAGGACCCCGAATCCGGCGCGGTGGGCGAAGCGGTCGACGAAAAGGAAATGGCCCTCTACCACAGGGCCACGGACAAGGCGGATTTGTTCGCCGCACTGGCGAGCGTCCCGACGTATTCCGTGGAGCGCCCGCGCAAACGGGCTCACACGTGGCGGGTGATGGAACTGGCGTCGATGCTCAGCGAAATCCCGCTGGGCGACGCCCTGTTCGGCACGACCAAGGCGTTTGTCGTCGCCGAGTTGTTGAAGCAGCGCGACCGGCTCCGCAAGCGGCCGGAATGGAAAGGGGACGTGCAGGAAGGCGGGCAGGTCCAGGTGCGCGAGTACGTGATCGAGTACGGCGAATGGAAGATGGACGCCAACCCAACGCCGTACACGATTCCCGCGACGGAGGAGAACATCTGGGCGCTGTTCGAGCGGGCGGGGAAGGTGCTCGGGCACGGGCTGCACGACTCGTACGCCAACCGCCGGGAGTTTCGCGGGGACATCAATACCGCCCGACTGGAGCTGCACTACATCGTCAACAGTGATGCGGAGGCGCTCAAAGCCGTGCAGCAGGCGTGCGAGAAGGAGTTTGACCGGCTCTGGAAGGAGTTCGAGGAAGACATCCGCTCGATGCTTCCGGCGGTTCGTGAGGAGTTCGCTACGCTGCGCCGGCGCGGGGGCAAGTCGGTGATGGAACCCATGATCGTCGCGGAGACGATCGAGATTCGAAAAGAATCGCCCACCTGGGACGATCATCTGTACGTCGACGCGAAAGGTAAATTCGGCTGGAAGGCGAAGAGTTGGGAAGAGGAGGCGCTGAAGATCGAGCGCAAGAAGCCCGGGTTTGCCGGGTTTCTCCGCAACATCCCGCGCAAGGACTATGCGTTGTGCGTGCCATACGGCGTCGAGGAAGACGAGGCTATGTTTCCCGACCTCATCGTGTTCCGCCGCAGCAAGGGCGGGGTCGTGATGGACATGATCGAGCCGCATGGCGACCACTTGGCGGACCATCTCGCAAAGGCGAAGGGCATGGCCAACTACGCGAGGAAGCACGGCGAGCAGCATTTCGGGCGGATTGAGATGATGCGTTTCGTGGGGACGAGTAAGCGTGCGGAGCGGCTCAACATGCAGAACGAGAAGACGCGCGTAAAGGTGCTGAACGCGAGTAGTGCGGAGCAGTTGATGGAGATTTACGAAGAGCTGGGGTGATGCGGTCGGCGGTCCCGCTGAAAGAAAGTCATTCATGTTTTTCCGCGCGCTTGCCGATCAATATTTCGCCCGCTGATTCAGGGGTTGAGTTCAAGTCGTAGGGTTGGGTCGTTTCCGTCGTCCATCCAGTGCTGTTTCTGACAAGGTCGCCCGCGCGGAGCCGTCAGCTCGGCGAGCGCGGTGCCCGCGCCCAAGCCACCCCATTGTTCCTCCCCAATGCCGCCTGAGCGGCCACCGTCCGGCTACAATCCGGTGACATGTCTCATCTCCACGCGCACGATGCCGAAACCCGCCGACTCGAGGAAGACGCACGCCGTTCGAAGAACTGGAAGCGGTGGGGGCCGTACCTGAGCGAGCGGCAGTGGGGGACGGTGCGCGAGGACTACAGCGCGGATGGCAACGTCTGGAACTATTTTCCCCACGATCAGGCGCGCAGCCGCGCGTACCGGTGGGGCGAGGACGGGCTGCTCGGATTCTGCGACCGCGAGTGCCGGCTCTGCTTTTCCGTTGCGCTGTGGAACGGGAAGGACCCGATCCTCAAGGAGCGCCTCTTCGGCCTGAGCGGGCCCGAGGGCAATCATGGCGAGGACGTCAAAGAGGAATACTTCTACCTCGACTCCACGCCGACGCACTCG
Source organism: Tepidisphaeraceae bacterium (assembly GCA_049679725.1). Lineage (GTDB taxonomy): Bacteria > Planctomycetota > Phycisphaerae > Tepidisphaerales > Tepidisphaeraceae > DASYWJ01. The sequence goes on along the minus strand of JBAUGM010000257.1, from coordinate 4,811 downwards.
TACATGCGCGCCCTCTACAAGTACCCGCAGGCGGAGTTCCCCTACGCGCGGCTGATCGCCGAGAACGGACGCCGCGGGCGATCGGAGGCGGAGTTCGAGCTCGTCGATACGGGCGCGTTCGACGGAAACCGCTACTTCGACGTCTTCGCCGAGTTCGCCAAAGGTTCGCCGGATGACATCCTCATCCGCCTCACGATCCACAACCGCGCCCCCAATGCCGCCGTGCTGCACGTGCTGCCGACGCTCGTCTTCCGCAACCGCTGGGCGTGGGGATCGGATGAGAAGCTCGACGACGTGCGGCCGCGCTTCAGCGAGGTGGCGCCCGGGCTCGTCCTCTCGGAGCACCCGACACTCGGCCGATTCCTACTCGACGCCGAACCCTTCGGCGACAAGCCCGCCGACCTGCTGTTCACCGAGAACGAATCCAACCTGATGCGCCTGTTCAAGGCCGAGAACTATTACTCGAACGTCAAAGACGCGTTCCACGATTACGTCATCGCCGGCCACACCCAGGCCGTGAACCCCGCGAACGTCGGCACGAAAGTCGCGGCGTACTACGGGCTGGAGATCGCGGGCCGAAAGTCCGTCACGCTGCGCTTGCGCCTCCGTCCCGATGCCGAGGCCGTCGAAGAACCGTTCGGCGAGCCGTTCGACGAGATCTTCGCGCAGCGCATCCGCGAGGCGGACCAGTTCTACGCCAACCAGATCCGCCCCGACCTCTCCGCCGAGCAGCGAAGCGTCGTCCGCCAGGCGTACAGCGGATTGCTCTGGAACAAGCAGTTCTACCACTACATCGTGAAGAGCTGGCTCGAAGGCGATCCCGCGCAACCGGTCCCGCCCAAGAGCCGCAAGCGCGGGCGCAACGCGGATTGGCAGCACCTGTTCAACCGCGACGTCATCTCCATGCCCGACAAGTGGGAGTACCCCTGGTACGCCGCGTGGGACCTGGCGTTTCACATGCTCCCCTTCGCGCACGTCGACCCGCAGTTCGCCAAGGAGCAGCTCATGCTCTTCCTGCGCGAGTGGTACATGCACCCCAACGGCCAGCTCCCCGCGTACGAGTTCAACTTCTCCGATGTCAACCCGCCCGTTCACGCCTGGGCCTGCTGGCGCGTCTACAAGATCTCCGGCCCGCGCGGCGAGCGCGATCGCGCGTTCCTCGCCCGCGCGTTCCAGAAGCTCCTCATCAACTTCACGTGGTGGGTGAACCGCAAAGACATCGAGGGCCGCAACATCTTCGGCGGCGGCTTTCTGGGCCTCGACAACATCGGCCTCTTCGACCGCTCCAAGCCGCTGCCCAGCGGCCATCGCCTCGATCAGGCCGACGCCACCGCGTGGATGGCGTTCTACTGCGGCACCATGCTCTCCATGGCGCTGGAACTCGCGAAGGACGATCCCGTCTACGAGGACGTCGCCAGCAAGTTCTTCGAGCATTACGTCGCCATCGTCGACGCCATGAACACCCTCGGCGGCACCGGTCTATGGGACGAGCAGGACGGGTTTTATTACGACCAGCTCGCCATCGACGGCGAGTCCACGCCGCTGCGCATCCGCTCGATGGTCGGCATCATCCCGCTGTTCGCATCCGAAGTTCTCGAAGACGACGTGATCGAGAAACTCCCCGGCTTCAAGAAGCGCATGGACTGGTTCCTCGAGAACCGCGCGGACCTCGCCCGTCACACCACCTACTGCGACCGGCAGAGCCGGGGCCACCACCAGGATCCCGGCATGTGCCTGCTCGCCGTTCCATCGATCGATCGGCTGCGCCGCGTGCTGCGCTACGTGCTCGACGAGAGCGAGTTCCTCTCGCCGTATGGGGTGCGCTCGCTCTCGAAGGTGCACGAGCGCAAGCCGCTGGTCCACAAGATCGAGGGCCGCGAGCTGCGCGTGAAGTACTTGCCGGGCGAGTCGGACAACTCCCTCTTCGGCGGCAACTCCAACTGGCGCGGCCCCATCTGGTTCCCCCTCAACTACCTCCTCATCGAAGCCCTCGAACGCTACCACCATTTTTACGGCGACGCCTTCACGGTCGAATGCCCCACCGGCTCCGGCCGAATGATGAACCTGATGCAGGTCGCCGACGAGCTGGCCTCGCGCCTCTCCAAACTCTTCCTCCGCGACAAGGACGGCCAGCGCCCGTGCTGCCGCGACGACCTGCGCTTCGCCAAGGACCCGAACTGGCGCGACCTCGTCCTCTTCCACGAATATTTTCACGGCGACACGGGCAAAGGCCTCGGCGCCAGCCACCAGACGGGCTGGACGGCGCTGATCGCGCTGCTCATGTCCGGTCCCGGCGGACGGCATCGGCCGCACGAGGTGGTCGAACGGATGGCCGAGACGACCGAGCCCCGCGTGGCTGCCGTCCCGTAGGGAGAAAGCGAGAACCCAGGAGCCAGCAGGAGGGGGAGAGAAGCCAGTAGCCAGAAGCCACAAGCCAGTAGGAAGGGGAGAGGAGCCAGTCGCCGTAGACTCGCCTTCCTTCTGGCTCCTGGCTACTGGCTCCTGGCTCCTTCGCCATCCAGCCTGCTCCCAATCTTTGCCGGCGTGCGCGCGATCCATGCCGGCATGGACGGAATATTTGCCGGCAAGCGCGCGATATTTGCCGGCGTGCGCGCCGCGCTTGCTGGCGTGCGCCGAATATTTGCCGGCAAGCGCGCCGTCCTTGCTGGCGTGCGCGGGATATTTGCCGGCAAGCGCGCGATATTTGCTGGCGTGCGCGCCGCGCTTGCCGGCGTGGACGGCGTATTTGCCGGCGTGGAAATGCGCTCGACGTGCGTTGACCCCGCGCACAAGCCCCGCCAACGCCGGTTTTCCCGCCCCCCGTCGGCGCAGCCGCGCGGGCGGCGGTTTTATTGGGCAGGGTCGCCCCGTATACTCCCCGTCACTTCGACCAGGGGCACTATTTGAAGCGGAAGCAAAACGCGGTCACGTCGAAAGCGGGCACGAGCAAGGCCGCTCACAAGAAACCCATCGAGCAGTACGAGCACACCGACAAGAAGCGGGCCAACATCCCGCCCGTCGGCTTGGTCACACCCGAAACCGATCCCATCGCGACGCAGGGGGGGCGCCCCCCCTCGAAGACCTACCAGTACGATCCCCACCTCGATCCCCAGCTCGTCTGGGCCGGCAAGGCCGAGCGCACCAGCTTCGACATCCCCACCATCAGCCTCCACGTCCACGAGCGCATCGACCCGCGCACGATCATGGAAGCGGTGAGAAGCCAGCAGCCAGAAGCCAGTAGCCAGCAGAATACACAAATACCCCTCTTCGGCCGCCCGGAGGAGAACCGCCCGCTGCGCGAGGAGTTCCCGTTCTACGACCACAAGAAACCCCTCGGCTGGAAGAACCGCCTCATCGCCGGCGATTCGCTGCTGGTCATGAACTCGCTGCTGGAAAAGGAAGGGCTCGGCGGGCAGGGCGGGCATGTGCAGATGGTCTACATCGACCCGCCCTACGGCATCCGCTACGGCTCCAACTTCCAGCCGTTCACCAACAAGCGCGACGTGAAGGACGGCAGCGACGACGACCTGACGCTGGAACCCGAAACCCTCAAGGCCTTCCGCGACACGTGGGAACTCGGCATCCACTCCTACCTCACCTACCTCCGCGACCGGTTGCTCCTGGCGAAGGATCTTTTATCCGAGAGCGGGTCGTGCTTTGTGCAGATCAGCGATGAGAACATTCATCACGTGCGGGAGTTGTTGGATGAAGTGTTCGGACCGCAGAACTTCGTCAGCATCATCTCCTATGCCACCACAAGCGGCCACTCGACGAGCTATCTTGCGAACACCACGGATTTCGTTCTCTTCTACGCGAAGCAGAAGGACGTGCTGAAATACCGGCAACTCTACGGGGAGAAATCTCTCGGAACTGAGAAGGGAGAGAAGTATCGCTCGGTTGAGCTCGCGAATGGTTCGTCGCGACCAATTCGCGCCGAGGAGTTCGAAAATCCGGAATCCTTACCGAAGGGAGCGCGCCTCTTCACGCTTGGTGATCTAACTTCGAAAGGATGGTCTGAGACTGGGTCCAAGCCGGTCAAGTTTGGCGGATCAACGTTTGTTTGCCCGACTAACTGCCACTGGAAAACCAATCAGGATGGCTTGAAGAAGCTCGGCGCTGCGAACCGTCTCGTTCCCACCGGGGAAAGGCTGATGTTCAAGCGCTACATCAACGATTTCGCCGTCTATCCGATCAACAACCAGTGGACGGATACCAGCAGCGGATTTAGCAGCGCAGACCCGAAGATATTCGCGGTTCAAACTCGGCCCCTGATCATCGAGCGTTGCCTCCTCATGACCACCGACCCCGGCGATCTGGTGCTGGATCCGACGTGCGGGTCGGGGACGTCGGCGTACGTGGCGGAGCAGTGGGGCCGGCGGTGGATCACCACCGACACCTCGCGCGTCGCCATCACCCTCGCCAAGCAGCGGCTGATGACCGCGACGTTCGACTACTACACGCTGGCCCACCCCGAGCAGGGCGTGGGCAGCGGGTTTAAGTACAAGACCGTCCCGCACGTCACGCTCAAGAGCATCGCCAACAACCCGGAGATCAAGGAAGGTCAATCGCGCGAGCAGATCGACAAGGCGATCGCCAAGTACGCCGACACCGAGACGCTGTACGACCAGCCGGAGGTGGATAACAGGAAGGCGCGGGTTACGGGTCCGTTCACGGTGGAAGCGGTGCCGGCGGCGGCGTTCGGGCAACCCGAAGTGCGGCCCATTACTCCCTCTCCCCGCTTGCGGGGAGAGGGCGGGGGAGAGGGGCAGGGTGCGCTCGATGAACAGCGCCCGCTCGACTCCACGAGCCGC
>JBAUGM010000256.1:0-1725 GCA_049679725.1 Tepidisphaeraceae bacterium | reverse complement strand
CGGCCGTCCGCTGTGTCTCTGGCACTTCACCTGCCGTGCTGACGCCGGGCGTCAGCAGCCATCGCGCCTACCAGACCTCGGCAGCGGCGCTTCTGGCCGCCGCGAGGACCGGGCTGCCGACGGTGTTGGGCAGTGCGGCGTAGCCCAGGTTCGACGGGGTGTTGCTGTTGACGTAGTTGAAGTAGTCGCGCACGTCCGAGGCGACCGAATCGCCGTTGGCGAAACCGGCCGTCGTGTAGCCGGCGGTCCCGCTCGTCGCCGGGGTCGCGCCCGCGAGCCCGACCTCGAACGTCAGCGTGCAGATCGGGTAGATCGTTCCGCCGATGTTCGGGTTGCCGCCGTACGTGTTCGACCAGTCGACGTTGACGTGACGCCCACCCACAGCCGGCACGTTGTACGTCGCGTTGGCGCAGTTCGCATTGCTGCCCGATCTCGGGCTCGCGAACGTCACGCTCGGAAGCGTGCGGTTCTGCACCGAGAAGGTCGCGAGCGCACCGGCGTCCGACAGGCTCACGTAGCCGATCGAGCCCGGCGTTCTCGCAACCTCAGCCGCAACCGCGCCGCCGCCCGTGGCGGTCGGGACGATCGGCGCGGCGCTCGTGCTCGGCCACGTCTGGTTCGGCGTCGGTCTGCTCGCGTTGATCTCCTGCAGATCTCTCCACGTGCTCGCCCCGGACACGGCGGCGCCGTTGATCGCGAAGAGGTAGTGCTTGAACTGGTACGTCGTGCCCGACGAGTCGTTGCGGACGACGTATCTGATCGGCGTGCTGCAACCCGCGCCGGTCGCTCCCGGCAGCGAGGACCAGCTGGGGTTGTTGCCGCGGAACGTGGCCTCCAGCTGCGCGTTGGTGATCGTGCCGGTGATCGTGCAGCTCGCCGGCAGCGTGTACACGATCGCGATCGCGCCCTGCACGCTGGGCATCACGACCACGTCAGCGCCGTTGGCCGCTCTCTTGATGTTCGCGAGCTGCGTGGCGTTCGGCGCGTCATCGGTCGCGACGAACTCGTTGCCCGACGCTGCCGGCGTGCCGCCGGCAGCGTCCGAGCCCCACGCTCTCAGGCCCGCACCGCTGCCCGTCGACGCGTACGAGACCGCGATGCCCGAGCAGACGCCCGAGGTGAAGCCCGGGTTCCAGAAGCCCTGCGCCGCTCTCTGGAACGTCGCGCCCTGGCCGTCTATCGCCGGCGCGAGCGTTCTGCCGCCGCACAGACCGAGATAGTTGGCGCTGGCAGTCCCCGCGCCAGCACCGAGCACGAGCGCGGACGCGCTCGCCAACGTGGCAGCCGCAAGCAGCGACCGCTTAGCGATTCCCATGGAATCGACTCCTTTAGGTTGATTAACGATGCCGCCCGAGCAACCCCACGGACGACATCAGTTTGATCCAGCCGGCTCCCCGGACGGATCCTTCCCCAGTCGCGGCGCCATCCCCGTCGATGTCCCCGCCGCGGCGCGAGCGTAACAAGCACGAACAGTCATCGATAGCTGTGTTCGCGATATGTTCACATCGGTCGGCGGCGACTCCGCCGCGACTTGAACTCGCTCCTGCGCGTGACGTGCGTAGGCTGACGCGATGCACCGCACACGAGGCCGCTGGGGGCGGGCGCTGTGGCCGCTGCTGCTGATGGCGCTCGGCGTCTGGGTCACTAGCGACTTCGTCCGCTATCCGTTCGTCGGCGATCGCGGCCCGGCCGCCGAGCCGCGGCGCGTGGCGGTGTGGGCCGGCT
>JBAUGM010000255.1:0-8603 GCA_049679725.1 Tepidisphaeraceae bacterium | reverse complement strand
GTCCCAGGACCTGTCCCGTTTATTCTGCCTATTTTTTTTGACATGCCCAGCGTTGCACCGGCGCGTTACATTTGTCGATCCCACTTCCCCAAAATGGAGATCGGACATGAAGTCGCTGAGTAAACATCGTGTGATCGCCGGAGGCCTGCTGGCAGCGGCCGCCATGGTTGCTCTCATCGTCCATACGCCCAATGATCCCGCACACGCGCAGGCCCAGGACGCGAAGCCGGCCGCGGCGATACCGGGGCTCTCCCGGCAACCCAGCGCGGCGGCGCGCGAAGTCCTGCTCGATCCGAACGACACCGTCGTCCTCCTGCTCGACCATCAGACCGGCCTGTTCCAGACGGTCAAGGACGTTCCCCTCCGGGACTTGCGTGCGAACACCGTGGTGCTCGCCAAGATCGCCGAACTGGCCAAGGCGCCCATCATCTACACGGCATCGGAACCCGGCGGCTCCAACGGCCCGATCATGGACGAACTGGCGGCAGCCGCGCCCAACGCGAAGTACGTCGCGCGCAAAGGCGAGATCAGCGCCTGGGACAATGCTGATTTCGTCAAAGCGGTGGAAGCAACCGGCCGGAAGACGGTCGTCATGGCCGGTGTCTGGACCAGCGTCTGCGTCGTGTTTCCGGCGCTCCAGGCAAAGGCCGACGGGTACAAGGTGTACACGGTCATGGACGCCTCGGGCGACATGAGCCAGATGGCTTCCGACGCCACGCTCGCCCGATTGACGCAGGCCGGCGTCATCCCCGTGACCACGAACGTGGTGTTGTGCGAGTTCCAACGCACGTGGAACCGCCCGGACGCCGCGGAGTGGGGCGCGCTCTACTCCGAACTCGTGCCCCACTACCGCGCGGTGGCGGAGAGTTACAAGACGGCGCAGGAAGTCGCGAAGGAGCCCGGGAAGTAGCGGGACCGCTCAAGCATGACGCGCGGGGCGTGCCGCGCGTTGTCGTCACTGCCGTCGCTCGGACGACCATCGATTGCAAGTGCGGCCGTTTGGGTGCAAGCCAGCGGCCGCATCCATTTCAGGAGAGCGCGATGCGTTCATCTCCATCCAGCTTCCGAGCGGTCATCGCCTGGCTGACGTGCGTGCTCATGGGATGTGCGACGACGGCGGCGGCTCAAGCGCCGCAACGAGCGGCCGATCTCATCGTCACCAACGCCAAGGTTCACACGGTGGACGCGGAGCGACCGCAGGCGAGCGCCTTCGCGGTGAAGGATGGCAAGTTCGTCGCCGTCGGCGGCGACGCGGAGATGGCGGCACATCGCGGGGAGAAGACCCGCGTCATCGACGCCAGGGGCCACGCCGTCATCCCCGGCCTCAACGACTCGCACGCGCACGCCGTTCGTGCCGGGCGCTTCTACAACCTGGAACTGCGCTGGGACGGCGTCGACTCGCTGGAGCGCGGGCTGGCCATGATCCGCGAGCAGGCCCGGCGCACGCCCGGGGGGCAGTGGGTGCGCGTCATCGGCGGCTGGTCGCCCTACCAGTTCAAAGAGAAGCGCATGCCGACGGTCAAGGAGTTGAACGAGGCCGCGCCCCAGACGCCGACCTTCGTGCTGTTCCTGTACAGCCAGGGAATGATCAACCGCGCCGCCGTTCAGGCACTGGGCCTCACGGAGCAAACGCCCGCCCCCGAGGGCGGGCGCTATGAGTTCGTCGACGGCGGCGCGATCCTCCACGCCGAGCCGAACCCCTTGATCCTCTACCAGATGATCGCCAAGCCGCCGCAGCTCTCGGCCGAAGACCAGGTCAATTCGACGCTGCACTTCTATCGCGAGATGAACCGGCTGGGGATGACCAGCGCGATCGATGCGGGCGGCGGCGGACACGTGTTCCCCAAAGATTACAGCGCAGCCAGGCGGTCGCGCGACGGCCGGATGTCCGTCCGCATCAGCTACTACCTGTTCGCGCAAACGCAGGAGAAAGAGTCGGAGGACTTCAGCCGCTGGACCAGCGAGTACCAGACCGGCAAGAACGAGGCCGAGCATCTCGAGCATGGCTTCGAACTCGAGGGCGGCGGGGAGTTCCTGGCGCACAGCGTCGGCGACTGGGAGAACTTCATGGCCGATCGACCCGACCTGGACGCGCGGAAGACCGCCGGCCAGGATCCCGCCGGCGATTTGCGCGAGGTCGCGACAATCCTGGTGAAGAACAACTGGCCGCTCCGCCAGCACGCGACGTACGGCCAGAGCATCAAGGTCATCATGGACGTCTTCGAGCAGGTGAAGCTTGAGCAGGGCCGATTCGTCCCGCGCTGGGCGATCGACCACGCCGAGACGGTGCGCGACGAGGAGCTGCGTCGCATCAAAGCCATGGGCGGCGGGATCGCCATCCAGGACCGCATGGCGTTTGCGGGCGAATACTTTGTCGAACGCTACGGCAAGGAAGCCGCCGCCCACGCGCCGCCCGTCCGCAAGATGCTCCAGATGGGCATCCCCGTCGGCGCCGGCACTGACGGCACGCGCGTCAGCAGCTACAACCCCTGGCCATCGCTCTACTGGCTGGTGTCCGGCAAGACCGTGGGCGGCATGCAACTCTTCGCCGACGACAACAAACTTTCGCGCGACGAGGCGCTGCGGCTGTTCACGGTCGGCAGCGCGTGGTTCAGCCAGGAGGAGGACGTCAAAGGCCGCATCGCCCCGGGGCAGTTCGCCGACTTCGCCGTCCTGAGCGCAGACTACTTCACGGTTCCCCAGGAGCAGGTCAAGAACATCGAGTCGCTGCTGACGGTGGTGGCGGGCAAGGTGGTGTATGCGGCCAATCCGTTCGATGCACTGGGTGAAGGGCTGACGCCGACGCCGCTGCCCCCGGTGAGCCCGCCCTGGTCGCCGGTTGCGCACTTCGGCGGCTACCAGAACCAAAAGCAGCCGGCGTCGCCTCGATGACTCGACGCGAAGGCAGGCGCCCAATGGCAGCGAGGGTCCATCCTGCTGCGCTCGCGATGTTCGCGATGGTCTTGAGCGGGTGCGCCGTGGTCGCTCCTTTCGCGCCCGCGATGTTGCGAGATTCACGCCCGCGGTCGGAGCGGCTTCCGTCTATTCTGTCCGCAAAAAGGCTCTCGCGTCCCTATTTCCCTTCCGCGTCCCTATTTCCCCTTCAAACCGTCTCCTACTCCATCGTCGCCTGCTTCAGGAAAGCGTCAAATCCCGGGTCCAGTTCCCAATCTCCGTGGCCTTCGCTCCAGAATCTGCGGTCGGTATCGAAGTACACGACGACCTCGCCCCCATCGCGCCGGCGGAAGACCAGTTCCTCGGACGCAATCCATGACCAGGCTGCGGAACTCTCTTTGCCCTCGCCCAGATGAGGAAAGTACTTTAGCAGCCGCAAAAAGGATGCGTCCTCAAAGCGCGCAGTGACCGGGCCATGCTGCTTTCCGGGAAGTACGTGGCGTAGCTCGGCGCTCACGAATGGCGAAGAAGGATGCCTCATCGGGGTCCTTTCGGCCGGTGCGCATCCCGCACCCGCACTGAAGCTCGCTGCCGTACACCCAGCGGGCGCGCGGATGCGGGCCGTAGCGCACGCCGCTGCATCCAAGGCAGATGAGCGGGATGAGCAGCGCGATTGATCCAATCAGCCGCGCGCGGCTAACCCAGCCACTGCACGGCGTCGTCCTGCATGTACGGCCCGCGTCCTTGTTCACCTCTCGGACGCCGATTTGATCGCTTCAAGACGATCTACCTGAACGATCCAGCAAGTGAGGCGGCTCTCCCATGCCCCACTCGGTGGTGGCCCGCACACCCAGCCTGAACCGTCAGGGGTCTTTACGTTCTCGAACGCCATCCGACCAGTAACACGAATCGTGTGGGGGAACGACGCCAGACGGTTGTAGTCGATCGCGCGCAGTTGCTTGTCGACAAACAGGGCAGGCGTGTCTCCCTCCACAGATGCTTCATACTGTGCAGGCACCTTCGTTCCTCCAACCACGTCAAATCCTGCTAAGGGCATTGTCGCCGCGCCGTGCGCCGGTATGGCGATGAGTTGTCCTGTCCACGTACCGTGCACAGCCTCAGAGCTGCACCCTGAAGCGACAAGTAGCAAGTATGATAACGCCGAGGGCAATCGTTTCATATTTCAAGCAGCTCGTTACGAACCTCTTCGAATAGATACCAAGGCATCGTGTCATGACCGACCCTGCTACCGGTCATCTCGCCGGCCTGTCCTTGGTGTCGCGGATCTGTTGTCGGATATTGGAAGTGAATAGCTATTGTGTTTGTCCGTTGCGTGTCCACGTTGGTGATCACAGTATCGGGTGATTTGCTCTTAATGAAATCGCCGGTAATGATACTGCCTGCTGGCGATCCCATGTCCTCTGGCCCAATCCCAATACCGGCAATGCTCAGATCCATGATCTGTTGTCCGGTGCGAGTTCTCCAATAGCCGCGATACTTCGCGACGTTCGACTTCACCGGGCCATTGACGTGCTTGATCAGCCAGGACAGCCCGAAGAACGTGCTGTTGACCGGATCAATCGCGACGAGCGACTCAACAGGGATATCCACGTCGAGCGTGTAGGTCGGGTAGTCTTGCCAACTGATCACGTCGTCGGTAAGACGACGCGACAGGTTGATTGCTGATATCGCGCCAAAACTGTAGCCGACAATTTTCACGTCGATGGGAGTTGGTCCATTGTACACTTCGCCTTGCTCGATGGTCTTGTTGCCGTCGGTATCGATTCGGCCGAGTAACGCGAAGAGGGCTTCGTTGTAGTCGTTCTCCGGGTACGGCGCCCCATCCGCTTTGATCGTGCCCCCCGCTTGCTTGACGATCTCCCTAAACCAGAGATTGCCGAACGCATTGTCCCCAATCGGGCCGGCGCCGAAGAACGCGACCAGGTGTGGTCCTTGGGTCGCCGACTGGGTGGCGGGTCCGCTTGTCGGCGGCGCAGTCGGCGGCGCAGCAGGCTGAGTGGTGGCGCCCGCCGTGTTCGAACCTCCGAGCATCTGTGCACCATTGAAGGCGCTCAAACGGTATTCGAAGAACGAACTCGGCAGAAGTCCGTCAATCGTCGCGTTTCCGGCGCTGCCGTTCAGACGGGTGGTTTGGAAGAACTCAACCCCGTCGGAGATCTCCAGCTCATACCGGGTCGCGCCTTCAAGAGGTTCCCATTGAAGTTCGATCTGGCTTGGGGAAATGGCCGTTGCGGACAAATCGAAGTCCGGCGGGGCGGTGTTGTTCGTCAGGAAAATCTCGTCCAGCGCGAACGAACCCTCGCCGTACTCGAAGTCGGTCGTCATCGTGTAGAACCCGATCCCCCACACCTCGTCCCGGCCGAAGCCGTCGTTGGGCGCGTCCGGGGCGAGCTGCACGGACTTGCGGACGAAGCTGGTGAACGGGATGCTCAGGTGACGCCAGCCTGTGGTGTCGTCGAGAAATTCGTAGTCGAAGACTTCCGACTCGTTGCTCGCCCCGCCGCGGTTGTCGCGGATGTTGATGTGCATCTCGCGGCCGCTGCCCTGGCCCTCGAAGTCCAGTTCCAGGCTGCCGTGACCGCTCCAATCCTGCGACGTGTTCCAGTAGTTGTAGAGTCCCGCGCCGCCCCAGTTGTACTCGTTGTCGGCCAGAGAGTAGTCGATCTGCATCGCACCCTGTCCGACGTGGCCGGGGGTGCGCAGCGAGGCCGACGAGGAGGAGTGGTCCGATGCGAACGGAAGCCAGTTGGCGACCGACGCCGGCTCGAAGTTGTCGATCTCCGGCAAGGGGCCGCGCGTGGGGGCGACGGCCTCGCTGGTCCACGCCGAGTGAGGTTGGCTGCCGCTCCCGGTGGCGCGGATGCGGTAGGTGTAGAAGGTGCTGGGTTCGAGGCCCGAGTCGCTCCAGTAGGCCACGTTAGGACCGTTCGTGTGGATGGTCTGCCACGCTCCGCTACTGTCCTTGCGCTGGATCTCGAACCCCGCCTCGTTGCTGGACTGGTCCGACCACTCGACCCACATGGTCGTCGGGCTCGACCCGCGCACCAGGAAGTTGGTCGGCATCGCCGGCGCGAGCGGCGTGGCGTCGAGCGTGAAATTGTCAAAGCCGATGTATCCGGACGGGCCTTCTTCTTGAGCGGTGCCACCGATGCGAATGCTCAGCGGCTGTCCCAGCATTGCATGGTTAGCTGGAGCGGTGGACGAGACGGTCACCTGGCTCGCGGGGCTGCCGGCCGCCATTGGGTCAGTGTTGAGGTATTTCTGACCGACGACTTGGTCGCCCGCCAATAACTCCACCCAGACGATCAGTGGAAAGCTGGTTGCCTGCTGAGGCGAGTAGAGTACGGTGTTCAAGTTGAGTGTGTATGCTGTTCCCGCCGTAAACACGGCATCGTCGGTGATCTGCGTGAGCGCCACCGGTTCCCCGGCATCGTTCCATCCCAAGTGCAGCCGTATGACGTTCTGCCCATCTGGGACTTGATTGCCGCCGAGGTCGGCGGCAGTTGGGTTGTAGGTATCCACGGTGGCGACGAATCCGTCCGATTCGAAAGCCCATCCGTCTGGCGCGCCCGCTTGCGCCTGTCCATCGCCAAGCGTCGCATCTTCGAACGAAGGGTTGACCAGCGGAACCAGTGCGAGCAGCCGGCGCGACTCGAGCGCCTCCACCGCCGCGCGCCGGATCGCCAAATCGGCGGCGGCGCGGTGTTGATGACGGGAAAAGGCGAAGCCCCAGCGCAGAATCTTCCGCAGCATGCGATTCCCTTCTGTCCGTGGGAAGTTGTAGGCAACCCCCGAAACGAAGCTGATCCCCAAAGGACACCCAAGAACGCCTGTGACGCGTATGAATATGACGGCTCGGGATGATAGGTCAACTAGGAAATCGTCAGATCCGCGTTAAGACAGCGTTGCGCTACGCGCCGTGCTTACGGTCGGCGCGTGCTTGCGTGTGATATCTCATCGAAGCGAGAAAACCCCGACCTCGTCCGTGTGGGGCGTTGAGCTTGGCGCGCGGGCGCGGCGGGACACCTCACCTGATCACGATGTCCGCGCGCGACAGCGCCTCGTTGGCGGCGATGGCGATGTCGCTGCGGATCCGCGTCCACTCCTCCTGGCGCTGCGTCCACGCGCGCAGCTCGAAGTTCAGCGCGCCGGGTGCGAAGCCCACGAACACCGCCTCCGGCGGCGGCGCGGTCTCTACCAGCGGGTGCGCCGCCGCCGCCTGCTCCAGCAGCTCGATCACGCGCTTCGGATCGCTCCCCGGAACCACCGCGATGGGAACGTCGATCCGCCGCTCGCTGCTCGACAGCGTCCAGTTCGTCACCCGGCCGGAGATGAGCAGCCCGTTGGGCACGATGACCGCCGCGCCGTTGGGCATGCGGATGATGCTGGCGCGGATGCCGATGCGCGTCACGGTGCCGACCGTCGCGTCGTCCAACTGGATGACGTCGCCCACCTGCACCGGCCGCTCGAACAGCAGGATCAGGCCGGAGACGAAGTTGTTGACGATGTTCTGCATGCCGAAGGCGATGCCGACGCCGAACGCTCCGGCGAGCACGGTGATCGTCGTCAGGTCGTAGCCGAGCGCCGCGATGGTCAGCAGGAAGCCGGCGACGAGGATCGCGTAGTGCAGGATGGTGGAGATCGCGTACGGCACCCCGCGGCCGAACTGGAAGCGCGGGTAGACGTCCTCTTCGAGCACAAAGCGCAGGAACCGCGAGAGCAGCACCGCCGCCCACATCGTCAACCCCAGCGCCAGCACGTGCCCGGGGGAGAAGACGAGCGAGCCGATGGCGTAGCGCGCTCCAAGCGCATCGCGCACCCACGCCAGCAGCGGCGCGCGCAGGGAGAACATCTCAAGCGTGAGCAGTGCCCACGCGCCGAGCGCGACCCAGTGGACGACCCGGCGCGCGCGCTGCCAGATCAGTTGCCGGTGGTGCTGCGCCATGCGCACCTTCGCCAGCGGGCGGGCGCGCAGCCCGCTCATGAGCAACCCGTCGGCGATGCGGGTCAGCGCGTAGAACACGACGCCGACGTAGGCGCTGCTGAGCGTGGCGTCGCCGATCAGGTCCGCCAGCGCGACGTACCCGACGATGTTGGCCGCCGCCGCGAAGCCGAACAGGATCGCCGCTCCGTGCGCCAGCCGAATGACCTTCCGCTTGACGCGGTCGGTCTTCGTCTTCAGCGCCGCGGGCAATCGCCCGGAGCGGATGAACCACACCGTGAACAACAGCCCGCCGAGCATCTGCGCGATGAACAGCAGCCGCGAGAGCACCGGCTGCGCCGCCAAGAGCACGCGCACCTGGTCGACGAAGTAGAAGACGATCAGCGCGTACAGCGCGGGAGCGAGGCGCGGTTCCATCAGCCGCCGGAGCAGGATGACGGCCGGCACGAGCGCGACGGCGAAGAGGATCATCCAGAGCAACTGCGGCGCCTGCGGGTAGATCCACGCGCCGGCGGCGATGGTGAGCACCGCGGCGGTGGCGAGGGGCAGGTCAAAGGCGACGGCGGTGCGCTTGAGGTTCGGATCGTCCTTCACCCAGCCGTCAACGCGCGACTTCGACTGCCGCAGGCACACCGCCAGGGCGATGAAGAGCAGGGCGTGGAAGACGAACCGCCCGCGGTACCGCGATGCGTACGCGCGCAGCGCCGCGGCCTGCGCGGCGAGCGGCTCCTGGCCCTGATCGATC
>JBAUGM010000254.1:0-1991 GCA_049679725.1 Tepidisphaeraceae bacterium | reverse complement strand
GCGTTCGCTCGCTGAAGTCGAAGCGGATGCCCGCCGCGGCGAACAGCTCGGGCAGCGGGCGCGTGCCGCCCAGCGCCAGCGCGGCGCGGTAATTCGCCAGCGCGCGATGCGGGTCTTCCTTCGACTTCATCCACAGCTGCAGCGCGCCGAGCTGGGCGATGCCGTACTCGACGTAATAGAACGGGTGATGGAACAGGTGCAGTTGCCGCTGCCACTCGTGCCGGCGGTAGTCTTCGAATCCGCTCCAATCGAAGTGCGCGTCGCTTGGGCCGAAGCGGGCACGCAGGCGGAGCCATTCCTCGGCGCGCTGCTCGCGCGAATGGCCGGGGTGCGTGTAGAGCCAGTGCTGGTATGAGTCGATCGTCGCGATCCAGGGGAACAGCCGGATGACGCCCTCGAAGTAGGTGCGTTTCGCCCGGTTGGCGTCGGCTTCGCTCGCGTAGAAGACGTCGAAGTGATCGGCGCCCAGCGCCTCCATCGACATGCTTGCGACCTCGCAGAACTCGATCGGCGCGCTGCGGAGGAACTGCAACTCCTCCCCCCTGGCCGCCAGCGTGTGGAACGCGTGGCCGCCCTCGTGGAGCAGCGTTTCGACGTCGCCCTGCACGCCGACCGCGTTCATGAAGATGAACGGCTCGCGCCGCTCCTCCAGGTTGGCCTGGTACCCGCCCGGCTGTTTTCCCTTGCGGCTGGCGAGGTCGAGGTTCTGGCGCTGCCGCAACGTCTCGAAGTCCTCCGCCAGCGCGGGTGACATGCGCGAGAAGATCTCCTTCGTCCGGTCCACGAGCAGATCCGTCTGCTCCTGCGCGAACGGCCGCAGCGGCGGGCGGTTCTTCGGGTCCACGTCCATGTCCCACGGCCGAAGCCTCGCCAGCGCCAGGTCCGCCTTGCGCTGCCGATCCAACTCGTTGACGAGCGGCACGACCGACGACGCAATCGCATCCGCGAAACGCAGGCAATCGTCGGGGGTGTAGTCGAACCGCTTGTACGCCTTCCACGTGTACGCGCGATAGTCCGCCAGTCCCGCGTTCTGCGCGATGCGAGCGCGAATCGGAAGGATCTCGTCGAAGAGCGATTCGATCTTCTCCTTATCCACCAGCCGGCGAGCAACGCTCGCCCGGAACGCCTCCTCGCGAATCGTGCGGTCCGGTTCCTCCAGGAACTTCGCCATCTGCTGAACCGTGTATTCGTTCCCGCGGAACGTCACGATCATCGCGCCGCAGGTCTTGTCGTACTCGTTGACCAGCTTCGTGACTTCGGTTTCGAGCGGCACGTTCTCGTCGCGGAAGAGTTCCACGTCCGGCGTCCATCGCTGCGCGAGCATCGCGTAGCGCCCATCCGTCAACGCCGAGCGGTGGGGCGATGCGAGGAATTTCTTCTGAAGCTCGAAGTACAGCGGCTTGATCTTCGGGTCGATTTCTTCGACGAACCGCAGGTAGGACTTTTCGATTTCTGCATTGTCGGTATGGCAGCTCTTGTCGATGTAGCGCCGGCTGCCGACTTCGTCGACGACGGACGCGAGCTCGGAAAAGTCGCGCAGCCACCGCTCGAGCGCGGCGGGGGAGTCGATGGGCCGATCGATCAGCTCGCGGTAGAGCGGCTCGACGTCGGCGAAGGTGCTGACGGTCAGGTCCTGCGAGACGAACGTGCGGGGGTAGGCGGTTGCATGCATTCTGTTGTCCTTTATCGTGGCGACATCACCGTCGCGCGTCAGGGCCGATACGTCATCCCCGAGGGAGCCTTGGCGACCGAGGGATCTCGGGCGCGCGAGCACCTTTCGAAGATCGAGATTCCTCGGGTCGTAAAACTCCCCTCGGAATGACGTGCGTCGTCGCCGGCGCACCACGGCGGGACCGGAGGCTACCGACTCGATGAGCAGTGAACAACCCGCCATCCGCCTGCGCAACGTCGGGGTCCTCCGCGGCGAGCGGTGGATCCTGCGCGGCGTGGACGGGACGGTCCGCGCCGGCGCCGTCGCCGCGATCCTCGGG
>JBAUGM010000253.1:0-2720 GCA_049679725.1 Tepidisphaeraceae bacterium | reverse complement strand
GAGCGGACCTGCGGGAGCCCGCTGCCGGCGGTGGGCGCCGCGACATTCGACGGCACGGCGCCGGCAACGCTGTGGCCGGCCGTCGTCTCGGCGCCGCCGACCACTTGCGCAGCGGACGCGACTTGCTGTGCGGCGGAGGAAGACGATGACGCTTGCGCCGACGCGATGACCGTCCTGTCCTCGTCGCGCGCCGGAAGCGATGGTACGCCGAGCGACTCCGCGCCCTGCGTCATGTAGCGCTCAGCGAGCGGGTCGGCGTAGTGCCACGAGCCGGCGGCGAAGGCCGGGCCGGCGTCGTCGAGAAGGTCGGGCAGCGGGTCGCCCGCGTTCTCGTCGCCGGCGGCACTGTTGAACTGGATGGGCTGGACGAACGAGCGGAACATGTCGCGCAGCCGCGTGGTGATGTCGAGCGGGAGCGAGAAGCGCAGGTCCAGCGGCGCGACCCGCGAGATGATCTCCGATCCCATCGCCCCCACCGAGCCGAGCGCGATCGCGATCGTCGCGACGAACTTGATCTTCGACATCAGCATCCCGCGCGTGATGCTCTGCGTGATGCCGAAAATCTGCGACGCGAAGACCGATGCGCCGACGCTCGGCCCGCCGCCGACGCCACCCGTGGCGGCGGCGACGGCGTGACAGGTCGAGAGGATGAGCGATTCGTTGATGCGCAGGCTGACCGAATCGGTCAGCACCAGCGCCAGCGCCCCGGCGCCCAGCGTCATGCCGCGCTGCGCCAACCGCTTGCCGAGCAGCTCGCGGCCGCGGTAGACGCGCACGCCCAGCGTGTTCGGGCGGACGTTCAGCTCCTTGGCCATCTCCTCGCGCGTCAGGCCGCCGAAGTAGTGCAGGATGAGGGGGAGGCGGTACTTCGAGGGGAGCTGGTTGATCTCGTCGTTGATGACGCGCTTGAGCTCGTCCTGCTCGTACGCTTTGGACGGGCAATCTTTCGCGTGCCCGTTTCCGTTGCCGTTAGGGTGACCGTTGCCGTTCGTGCTGCGCATCATCTCGCCGACTTTTTCTTCGCGGGCTTTCTGGCGTTTCTTGCTTCGGCGAATGTCGAGGGAGAGGCGATGCGCGACTTGCTGCAGCCACGGGCCGATGTAGCGGATGGGCTTGGCCGTCTTCCCCTGGACCGCCAGGGCGAGGAAGACCGCCTGGGTGGCGTCTTCGGCGTCGTGGCCGTTCTTGGTGACGCGCAGGCAGCAGCTGTAGACCATGCCCGCGTACCGGCGCACGATCTCCTCGAACGGCGCTTGCGCGCCGGTCGCGCGGAACTCCTCCAACAATTCTGGCGCGCTCTTCTTATCGAAGAGCCTGGCTTCTACCACACCCACCTCGCCATGAATGACGCCGCTGAGTCAGCGGGAATTACAGGACCTTGCAGAACTTCCATGAACGATTCAACCCACGATGGAGGGCCGGGATCATACCACGTCCGGCTCGGCCCGCATGGTAGACACCGCCGCGCCGAATTCCGCTTTGACTTGTTGTCGCGGCTCCATACGATTTCCCGCATGATCTGGCGCTGGAGGCGACATATCGCGTGCTTCACGGCCCTGCTGATGGGGCTGGTGAGCATCGCGTGCGCCTGCGGGATGGGGCAGGAGCAGATCGAGCGGGAAGCGACGCTAAATGTTGATCCTCACGCCTGTTGCAAGCCAACCAGTGACCTGCCGACCCCCGCCCAATCGGTCCCCGATGACTGCCCGCACTGTGGGAAATTGACCGTCGCCCCGGCGAAAGCCCCCGATCGCACGCCGGACATTTCGACCGGCCCCATCTTGGCGGCGATTGCGCCTGAGCTCGCTTTGGCCGCTCCCTTCGTGATCGCCTCCGCGGTGGCCTGGATCTCCGATTCTGCGCCCGCTGCCACCCTGCTGAGCCTCTCCTGCGCGCTGCGCTTGTGATTCGCACCCCGCCTGCCGGGTTTCGCTGAACGAATCTCAAGTTCCTTGCCGGGACTTTCTCCCATGATTGCGCGCTACACGCTTTTGTCCCTGATCGCGCTGGCCGTGACGCTGGCGGGGTGTTCATCCGCCGGGTCATCGCGCGGGGGCGACGATGACGATTTCGCAAACGTTCGACACGCTGTCGCCGAGCGCGGCGGGCACCGCGTCCACTGGAACCGCGGCTCCACCGCCGACGCCGACGCCGCGGCGGCGGTGCGACAGCTCCTCGCCCAGCCGCTCTCGGCCGACGCGGCAGTGCAGGTCGCCCTGCTCAACAACCCAGCGCTCCAGGCGGCGTACGAGGACGTCGGCGTCGCGCAGGCGGAGCTCGTCGGCGCGGGGCTGCTCAGCAACCCCGTCTTCGACGCCGAGGCTCGCTTCGGCGAGGGTGGCTCGGGGACGAGCGTCGAGATCACCGTCGTTCAGGACTTTCTCGACGTCTTCCAGATCCCGCTCCGAAAGCGACTGGCGACCGATGCGCTGCGCAGCGCCGAACTGCGCACGGCCGACGGCGTGCTGAACCTGGCCGCGGAAACGCGCGAGACGTACTACGCGGCCCAGGCGGCGACGCAGTTGCTGGAGCTGCGCAAGACCGTCGCCGAGGCGAGCGGCGCGTCCGCCGACGTCGCCACGCGCCTGCGCGAGGCAGGCAACGTCACCGAGCTCGATCACGTCAGCGAGCGCGCGATGCACGAGACGACGATGCTCGATCTGACGACCGCGCAGGCGGCGGCCGATCAGGCGCGGCAGCGGCTGGGGATGCTGATGGGG
>JBAUGM010000252.1:0-9036 GCA_049679725.1 Tepidisphaeraceae bacterium | reverse complement strand
GGCACGCCCCACGCCGCGGGGTCGAACTCGCCCGCGGGGTAATCGACGTTCGGGACGCCGACGCCTTGGATGATCGGCTGCTGGATCCCCATTTCGCCCTCCATCATGGAGGGGTCTTCCATCATGGCGGGGTCTTCGAACTGCCCGGGTGGCGGGTAGAACGGCCGGCGCGGCTGGACCTGGTGGAACATCGGGCGCTCGCTGTCGCGCGGGGCGAAGCTGGCGGGATCGTCCATCATCCCCTCTTCCGGGGCGCCGCGCCGCCCGCGCGTCGGGCGCTGCTGCCGCTGCTGCTCCTTCTTCAGTTTCGCCTGCTCCCGGCGATACTGGAGCACATCCTGCCACTGCTGGTCGTTGAGGCCCGCTTTGCCTCCCACCCAGGCCGCCGCATTGAACGCGCCCTGCGGCACCTGCGGCTCACCCTTTTCGCCCGGGCGGCGCCACATCTCGCCCCTGTTGAGGATCGTCTGGTAGAAGGCCGGCTGGAGGATGTCGGCCGAGTTCTGCACCGCCCAGTTGTAGTAAGCGGTCTGCTCGCCCCCACGCGCCTTGGGCCCCGGCCACGGCTGGCGGAGCAGGCCGTTGTTGATCGGCTTCAGCGTGACCTGATTGCCCCACTGGCCGTTGGGCATCTTCTGCTCGCGCACCACTTCGACTTTGAGGAACGCCGTCTTCGAGACGGTCGCCGGAACCTGCGCTTTCTGAAACGCGGCCGCGATCTGCGGGATGGAGATCATGAACGAGTGCGTGACCCAGTCCTTGTCCATCTCCTGGGGCAGCGCGGGGGCGACCGGCGGCGGCACGGGCTGGCCCGGTACGGGGAGCGCCGGCGGGGGCGGGGGCATGATGATCGTCGAACGGCCGAAGCGGGCGTCGGCGACGGTCGGCGTTGGCAGGGGACCGGGGACGCCCGCAACCTGTGCGACAGCCGTCGGCTTGGCCGGGGTTGTGCCGGGGAGAAGGGGTCCAGGGCCAGGCTGACCCCCACCTATGATATTCAACATCGAGTCCGGCATCCGCGGGGCCGGCGTGACCAGGCCCGCCGTCACGATCGGCTGGACGTTCGCCCAGCTCATCTTCTCCAACCACGCATTGGCGAAGTTCTGGACGACCATCTCCGGCGGCGTCTGCGGCTGCATCGCCTGTTCCATCGGCTTGACCGCCTCGTCGACGACGAACTCGTCGACTTCGCCCGCCGTCAGGTCCCTCCCGCCGAGCGGCACGACCGCGGGCGGCGTGATGACGTACGAGTACGTCATGAACAGCAGCCACACGACGCCCAGGCCCAGCGCCAACCACTGCACGTGTTTCTCGAGGAGGTCTATTACTTTTTGCATGGTCAACCCGTTGGTTAAAGGTCGCCTTCTTCGTTGTCGTCCGCCGTTGCTGTCGACTTCGTGTTTCGCGTGATTACTGAGCCATCGCGGTTCCCGGCGTCGCTTCGGCCGGCGCCGCGGGTCCAGGCTCGGGGACGCCGAGCTGCTGCTTGATGAACTTCGGCATCAGCGGGATCGTCCAGTGCCGCAGGAGCAGCGCCTCGCACGAGAGCGTGACCTGCGACACGGGTTTGTCGCCGTAATGGAACCCTTCGAGCCGCGCCTGCTCCGCGTCGACGGCTTTGACGTCCACCTGGTAGGCGGTCATCAGCCGGTTGTGCGACAGGGTGCGAAGGAACGCGGGGATCTTGTCGACCTCCATGATAAGGTCGACCTTGAACTGCACGACGTCGAACATGCCGTTGGAGACGCGCCCGGTGGGCGAGGCCTGCACGACCTTGGTGATGGCGGCGTCGGCGAGGGCGAAGGGATCGCCCGTCGGAGGGGCGGCGCCCGCAACGGGCGCCGCGGCGGCGGCGGCGGTCACGAACGAGTTCATGAACGGCACGGAAACCTTGGTCAGCCGCTTCACCGGCGCCTTGGTCAAGCTCTCGGACCCCTTGTTCGCCTCGGTGATGGCGGCCAGCACGTCCTGCTGCACCCACAGCGCGACCTGCGCCCACCAGATGGTGATCGGCGTCGGGCGCTGCTGCGGGTTGATCTCCGTCATTCGGTCGAGGGTCAGGGCGTCGACGTAGAACATGCTCCGGTCGGCGACGTTCTGTCGCATCTGGGCGGGGATTTGCGTCGCCGCCTCGGCCAGAGCCTGAGCGATCTCTTCCGGGTTGGCGATCTGCCCGTTCACGCCGCGGATAACGCGATCGCGCTCGATCTCCTGCCGCTTCAGTGCGATGAACCGCGTGATCTCCTCCGTCTTGGGCAGCACCCCGGCGTTGTACTTCTTGAGAATGGGGGAGATCTCGCCGTTGGGCCCGAAGGACATGAGGTCGAGGTAGCGGTTGCGGAAGCTGAGTTCGTCGTTGGCCCCGGGCGAGGGAAGCGAGCGGGGGACGAGCGGCAACCGCCTGTTCATGGCGACGGCGGCGTCGCGCATCTTGATGCTCTGGGCCTCGACCTCCTTGACGACGTTGCCGGCCTTGTCGATCACGTCCTGGCTTGGGAACATGCCCAGGGGGCGTGGCGTGGTTTCATCGAGCGAGAGCGTCGGGAGGTTGCGCGGCTTGCTCTTGAGGCTGGTGAGCGACTCGAAGCTGGACTTGCTCTTGTTCAAGTCGCCCTGCAGCGCCTCGATGTACCCGCCGAGCGGGACGAACGAGGCGACGATCGCGATGAGCGCGACCACGCCGCAGATGATGCTGAGGATGTTCTTCTTCACCAGTTCCATGTGACCTCTGGTTTCAGTCACGGACGCGAATCCGTGAATCTTCTCGCGCGATCGGTTCCATCTTCCCACGGACTCGCGTCCGTGGCCACGAAGGCGTCAGGGTGTCGCAGCGGCGGTCGGCGCGTTGGGATCGGCGGGCGGCGCGGGCGTCGGGTCGAGCACGATGGCAAAGACGATCGTGAACTCCGCATCCTCGCGCACATCCTCGTTCACGAACATGCGATCGCGGAACGGGCGGGCGTCTTCGATCGGCTGGCCGTTCGGACCGAGCAGGGGCTGGCCGGGCTGGCCCGGTTGTCCCGTCATCGCGGGGTCTTCCATCATCGCCGGATCCCCAACGCCCGAAAACCCCGGCGTGGCGCCCGGGACCACGCCCCGCGCCTGCTCGGCCGCGGTGAACAGCGTCTTCAGGTTGGCCATCCGCGGCTGGTTGTTGCCGAGCTTCGTCGTCGTGACGATCTCGGCCTTGGCGACGTAGTACTTCTTGTCCTTGGGCAGCGTCGCCAGCGAGAGGGCATCCAGCGACTTGATGACCGTCTCCTGGAGGAAGTCCTGCGGGTCGGCGTGGGGCGTGGTGCCCGTGAGGGTGATGATGAAGCCGTTCCCGGTGGACGGTCCGCCCGCGACCGGTCCGCCCGCGACGGGCGGGGCGACGTACTCGGGCGGCGACATGCCCATCATCGCGGGATCTTCCATCATCGCCGGATCCATGCCGGGGTCGACGGCGCTCGCGCCCCCGAACCCGCTGAACCCGCCCGTCAGCGCGGCCGTGCCCGCGGCGCCGGCGAACTTCTTGAAGTCCGGGTCCGCCAGCACGACGCCGATGTTCGGCTCGTACCGCGTGATGATGTTCTCGACGTTGACCTGCGGGCGCTCGGCGCGCTTGATCGCCTTGAGCTTCTCGACGTCCGCCGGCGCCTTCGGCAAGGCGCCGTTGATGTCCGCCAGGATCTGCGGCCACAGGTCCCGGTATTCGGTCAGCGAGCGGACGTTCGTGATCCGCTGGCGCTCGTTGGCGCCGGACGTCTCGATGGTGCCCCAGGAGCCGTCGAGCGACGTCGCCTGCCCCAGCACGCTGGCGACCTGATCGCGATCGGACTTCGCGCCGTCGTACGCCATGCGGTGCACGAACCACGCCCCGTACGGCACGGCCGTCCCCAGCACGAACAGCGCCGCGGCGGCGGCGAACCACTTGGTCTTCTCCTGCCACAGCTTCTCGCGACGAATCCGCGCGGGCAGCAGCGAGCTGGTGACCTTCCCTTCGCCCATCGCCTGTAATGCGAGCCCGTAGGCGCTGACCATCGCCAGCGCGTTCTCGTTGAACGTCGCGGCGAGCTTGCCGTCGGTCGGCGGGGTGGCGGCGAGGCGATCGAGGCGCTCGACCTCAAGCTGGAGATTCTGCTGGAGGTACTTCTGCAGGCCGGGCAGCTTAAACGTGCCGCCGATCGCGATGATCTTCTTGATGCGCGAGTCCCGGTGCACGGAGGCGTAGAACCCGATCGACCGCTGCACCTCGGCCACGAGGTCCGCGAAGATCGGCCGCATCGCCTGGAAGATCTGCCGCGCGTACTTGCTGCTGGCCGCGTTACGCTTGAGCTCCTCGGCCTTCTGGAAGTTCAGCTTGAAGCTCTTGACCAGCGCTTCGGTGAAGTTGTTGCCGCCGATCGGGATGGAACGCATCCAGATCGTGTCCTCGTCGGCGATGATCAGATCGGTGTTCTCGGCACCGAGGTCGATGATCATCGTCGTTCCCTTGATCTTCCCGTCGAACGACATCCCGTTGTAGACGGCCAGGGGGTTCATCTGCACGATCTGCACGTTCAGCTCACTGTCGGTGAAGTAGCTGATGTGCTGGTTCACCAGCTCCTTGCGCATGGCGAAGATGCCGACTTCGACGTCGGGCGAGGTCTCGCTCTGGAAGAGTTGATAGCTCCACTCGACGTCGTCGAGTGGGAAGGGGATCTGCTGGATGGCTTCGAAGCGGACGATCTCCGGGATCTTCTTCGGCTCGACGGGTGGCAGCTTGATGAAGCGTGCGAAGCTCGACTGCCCGCTGACGCCGACGCCGACGACCGCGCCCTTGAACGCGTGCCGCGCGACGAGGTTGGAGAGGGCGGCCTGGATCAGCGCTTCGCGGTTGTCGCCTGCCTGGGAGAGGACGGTTTCGTGCTCGATGACTTCGAAGTCGTCGATGCGGACGCCGTCGCCCTCGCGGACGAGCTTGATGGCCTTCAAAGCGCGATTGCCGACGTCGATGCCCCAGGCGAAGTTCGCTGCCATGATGTCTCCTCGCTACCGCCGCGGTGATACGCGACGGCGGGTGTTGCGGATGCCGCGCCGAAAGGTGGGACGGCGCGACGCCACCGGGTGCTTAACTCACTGGTGTAACCGTTGCTGCGGCACAGTTCAACCTTGATCTATCAGTCTGACAGACAACGCAGTTATCAGACGCGGACGCGCCGTGGCGGTTGCAGGCTCAGGCGTGCGAGACCGACGCGAAAAATCCGCGCGGCATGACATCGCCATCACTGCCTTGCCGTCACTTCCCTGGTTGTCCAACGGGAACCCGAAACCGCTCACCGACCAACGCGAGCGTCGTCACTCCTGCGACCTCGCTGCTCACTCACCGATCAACTCGCTGTTCGCACCGGCCGCCGACGCCGTTCGGGTATGAAGGATGGATAATACGCAAGGCCAAGCTTCGGCGGACCACGAACGCGTATAGTTTGCCACGCGTCGAAAAACTGTCAAGCAAAATCAATACGTTACGGCGGGTCGAGAGGTTCCCGATGATCGCGGTTGTCCAACGGGTCAGCGAGGCGCGCGTGAAGGTGGGAGATTCGGTCGTCGGCGAGATTGGTGCGGGGTTGCTCGCGCTCGTTTCAGTGGTGCGCGACGATGGGGCGAAAGACGTCGCGTGGATGGCGTCAAAGCTGACGTCGCTCCGCATTTTTCGCAATGGCGTGGGCACGGGTGAAATCACGGGTGAACGGAAGCACTTCGACCGGAGCGTGATCGACGTCGGCGGCGCGGTGCTGCTCGTGAGCAACTTTACCGTCGCCGCCGACACGAAAAAGGGACGCCGCCCCAGCTTCGACGCCGCCGCGGCGCCGGAGGCCGGGCGGGTGATCTTCGATCAATTCGTTGATGCCGTGCGCGCGACCGGCGTTCCCGTCGCCACCGGCGAGTTCGGCGGTGACATGCGCGTCTCCCTGGTGAACGACGGACCGGCGACGTTCATCGTGAACAGCCGCGCGTGACGCGCCAAGGTCTGGGCGCCTGACTAGCGCCGCGAGACAGTGCCCGAAGGTCATCGTGCCCGAGGGCCAGGGTTTCCCCGGGTTTCCCCTCCCCGCCCGTTTGCGCGAATCCGGTTGATGACTTTTACGTGCCACTGTATCCAATGTTCTTAAGAACATCAGAATGAGTGCGCAGGCGCGCGTACACGTGCGTGGGGGACCGAAAGGAAGGGATCGCGTGAGGACCTCAAAGCAACTCGAGCGAATCGTTCGGGGTTTCTCCAACCATCGTCGCATTCGCATGCTCGATGTCCTGCACGAGCGACCCGAACTCGACCTGCGCAGCCTGGCGCTGGCGTGCGGGACCAACATGAAGACCGCTTCGGAGCACGCCCGGCGCCTCGCGATCGCGGGACTGGTGCTCAAGCGCACCAAGGGCGCCCGCGTCTTGCACGCCCTGTCGGAACGAGGGCAAGTCATTCTGATGTTCTTAAGAACATTGGAATGAAACGTGCAGAGCGCTCGGCGGAGGGCGGGCGCAGGCGGTGGGCGATTCTTCGGGCGTGGCGAGAAAGTTTTCCGCGTGATGTGGCGCGACGGGCGCTGCTACTTGCCCAGCAGCTTCCTCGTGTACGCCGCGAATTGCGGGATGCTCTGCTCGGGCTCCGGCGCCTCCGCGTGCCAGCGCTTCTCCGTCTCCAGGCACAGCCATCCGTCGTAGTCGATCCCGTGCAGCGCCGCGACGAATTCTGCCAGGGGCAGGTCGCCCTCGCCCAGCAGTCGTGGCGAGTTCTTCTTCTCCTTGCGGACGGAATCCTTGATGTGCACGTGGCGAACGTACCGCCTGAGCTTCTCGCCCGTCTCGCGCGATGGCTCGCCGCGGCGGTGCGTGTGTTCCATGTCCCAGAGCACGCCGGCCTCGTCGGGTTGAAACTCGTGGACCAGTTCGAGCACCTCGGCCGACGTCGACCAGGCGTCGTGCGTCTCCAGGACGACCTGGCAGTCGTGGGGCCGGCAGATCTTGGCGAGCTGGCGGAGGTGGCGCTGGGCCATCGAGCGCGCCTCATCGCGCGTCATGCCCACAGGGACTTCACCGCCGAAGCAGCGGATGAATCGGGTGGACGTCCGTCGGGCGAGCTGCGCGTAGCGGTGGCATTCGTCGAGCATCGCCGCCCAGCGATCCGGCGCGGGCGAGACGAGCGTGACCGACGTGTTCAGGCACGGCATCTTGATGCCGCGCTGTCGCAGGAACGCGAGCGTCGCGTCCAGCTCGGCGTTGAACGCGGGGAGCTTCGTGATGTCGATCTCCTCCCCGATCCCGCGAAAGTCCACGCCCTCGATCCCGTTCTCGATGGCGGCGTCAACGATCCGGCCCAGGTCCCACGTCGGGCAGGCGAGTGTGGAAAAGCACAGTTTCATGCCGCGACACGCTACCGACGCGCTTCGCCTGCATCAATGGAACTTCGCCTGCATCAATCGCCCGCTTATGATCGTAAACGATCATGTCACTCCCGATCCTCAACGCCGGCGCCGCGCAGGCGACGCCCGAGACACTCGTCCGCTACTTCCACCAGACGGAACGGCGGATGAACGAACACCTCGGCGAGGTCGCGCAGCTCGATGTCGGCACGGCCATCACCAATGGTTCGCTGTCCAACGTCCACGACGCGAACTGCGTACACGATGCGGCGCTCCCCGATGGCGTGAGCGCAGCGAAGGCGCTCGACATCGCGCGGGCGCACTTTGAATCGCAGGGCGCGCGACTGTGGAAGTGGGTGCTGAACCCGTCGGTGCCGACCCAGCAAACGGCCCCGCTCGCGGAGCACCTGCTCGCCAACGGCTACAACCGCGAGACGACTGACATCCTCCACCTCGACCGTATGCCGACCGCGACCGTCGCCGAGTCGTCCGGCGTGAAAATCATCCCCGCGCGCGCGAGCTACCGCCACGCTCGACAACTCGCCGAGGAGATGGCCAGCGCCGCGGGGGAGCCGCAGCTTGCCGAGGTGTTGATGCTCGACCTCGACGATCCGCACTGGGACGCCGTCCTTGCGCTGGTCGGCACGGAAGCGGCGGGGCACGTGGGCGTCCTGGCGATGGGCGAGATCGGTCGCATCGAAACGCTGCTCGTGTCGGAAAAGTATCGCCGGCGCGGGATCGGGCGGACGCTGATGAGCCGGGCGCTGGAGATCTGCGCGCGCTCGCTGTTCAAGCATGTCTTCCTGTCGTGTCGACCGGCGAACGCGCCGGCGCAGGCGCTGTACGCGCTGCTGGGGTTTCGCAAGGTGGGTGAATTCGTGGAGTACCGCGCGCCGAAGTGATCCCCGGAACGCCGCTGCGCTACGCCCCGGGGCTTAGCGCAGGGAGCTTTGCGACCGCAGCGCAGTCCCGGGGATTCTTCAATGTCCCGGGGGATTCTTCGACCGCGCCATCACGCGCGTCCGTGAAACCGCAGCCCCGCGCCGGGCGCCTGCTCCGATACGCTCACTGGCGCTCCCGCAGCCACCTGCTGATACACCCCGCGGTACTGCTCGACGAATCGCGTGAACGAGAAGAACTCGTACGCCTCCGTCCGCGCCATGTCCGCGATCGACCACTGCAGGCTGGTGTCCTCGTGCAGGTCCATCACGCGCCGCGCCAGCTTGCGCGGCACGCCCGCGGGCGTCATCAGCGCAGTGTGGCGATCCTCGAGCAGTTCGCTCGTCGTGTACGTCACCGTCGCGACGATCGGCAACCCCGCGGCCATCGCAATCGAGACCGGCAGCGTCGCCGTCGCGCCGATCGACGTGACGAGGACGGTGTCGGCGGCGGGGAGAAGCGCCTCGAAATCGACGCGCCCCAGCACGGGCTCGGCGAGCTGGAGCAACTCCGGATTGCCCAGTGCACCCGCGAACCGCTTCGCCTTCCGTGCGAGCGGGCCGCGACCCCACAGGAGCAGCTTGTATTTCGGCGTGAGGAGACTCAGGATCGACGCCGCCCACGTCGCGTCCGTGTGCGCGGCGGCGCGCGTCGACTCGCCCGCGGCGAGCAGCACGTGATCCGCGTCCGTGAAGCCGAGCCTCGCGCGCAGCGCGAC
>JBAUGM010000251.1:0-3976 GCA_049679725.1 Tepidisphaeraceae bacterium | reverse complement strand
CCCGAGGATGGCGACGAACTCGCCGGGGGTAATCGAGAGGTCGATCGATTCGACGGCGACGACGTCGCCGTCGAACACCCGGCGGATGCCGCGGAGGTCGACGCGCGTGCCCGTGGAGGAGTGAGTTGTCGGTCGTGCGTTGTGCAAAGAGACGCCAATGTATCGCGATCCCGAGCCACAGTTCAAACGGCGGGCTCCCTCTCCCACGTACTCCAACGCTTTCGATCAACGCCACAAGCCACACGCGCTAGCGGGCGCTACGTCATCCTGAGGCGAGTTTTACGAGCTGAAGGATCTCGGGCTGGCGGATCGCTCTTGATCCCGAGATCCCTCAGGTCGCCTTGGCTCCCATCGGGATGACGTGTAGGACTTTACGATCTTCATGGAGAACGTTGCACGTACTCGGGGGAGAGGGGCGAGGTGCGTTCGACATTGGATGTCGCTCGATTCTTCGTTCCGCACCAGTCTGCGATTTCGACCGGTCGCCCGGTGTGCCGCACCGCTCGCCCCTCTCCTCAGCCCTCTCCCCGGAGTACCGGTGAGAGGGAGCCGAGCTCGCGCGATCTCCGATTTGGGGGCATTCCTAATGTGCGGCGTCTGCATATAATCCCTCCGCCGCCATGAGCACCGATGTATCGATGAACGACCTCGACGTCGCGCCGGACACAGCGGCGTTGAAGGACCTCGATCCGCCACGCGACTTGGCCGAGGCCCAGGCGAATGATGACGGATTGCCGCCGTCGCGCTTCCCGAACATCGCCGCCCAGCGCGGCGCGGCGCGCGGGAACGAGCCCAAGACGTTCTGGGACAAGGCCGAGGCGTTCATCTCCCGCCTGTCCGTCCGCGACAATTTCTGGCACGGCGTCTGTTCGCTCATCTGGCTGCCGCTGGCGTTCTTCAGTGGCATCCGGATGAAGGAGCTCGACGCGCAGACGTTCCAGGCCGTCCTCCCGTTCCGGCGCTTCAACCGCAACTGGTACCGCGCGATGGCGGGCGGAGCCTTGCTCGCCAACAGCGAGATCGCGGGTGGGATGTACGTCTTCGGCGTCTGCGGGGGGGACTACACCGTCGTCTGCAAGAACCTCAACTACACCTTCCTCCGCCCCTGCTTCGGCCCGGCGGTCTACCGCATGTCGCCGCGCGAGGACATGAAGGCGCTGACGGCCAGGGGCGGCGAGTTCAACATCACGCTCGACCTGGAGATCAGCCAGCAGGGCTTCAAGGGCGAGCGTGACCGCCGCGTCGGACGCTGCGAGGCGACGTTTCACGTCACGCCGAAGGTGCACCACAAGAAGAAGAAAGCCCGGCGCAATCGCAGCTGATCGCACCTCCGCAGGTGACACTCCTCCCTCACGCCGGTGTCTGAGTGTAAGCGAAGGCCCGGATTCGTCGCGCGAGAAACATCCGGGTCTTCGCTTACAGCTCAGACACCGGCGTGATGGGCGTGCCCGCGCCGCCACGACGCATATCCGGTTTATCCTCCCGAATCGCACCACCTCCTTTGATCCGCGAATCAATCTGCGAAGAGTTTCACCTGTAATCCCAACGCCTCGGATGGGTACACTGCTTCCGTGAGCAGTACTTCGTTGAAGCAGGACGAGCGGGGCGCCCGCGCTACGCTCCGGGCGATCGGCTGGGCGGCGTTCCTCGGCGCGTCCTGGACGTGGTGCATCGGGATGTTCCTCCCCGTGCTGCTCGTGCGCGACTACGGGTTGTGGGCGTGGGTCGTGTTCGCCGTGCCCAACGTCGTCGGCGCGGCGGCGATGGCGTGGGTCCTGCGCGACGGTGACGCCAGCCTCCGCGTCCTCCACCCGAACCTGCCTGCGGCCGTGGGGTTCTCCTTCGTCACGATCGCGTTCCACGTCTTCTTCCTCGTCTGCATCGTCATGCCGATCGCCCAGAGCTGGTTCGTGCTGCCGGTGGCGCTGCTGGGGGGGCTGCTGTCGTGGCTCGTCTCGCGCCAGGTGCGCGGCGGGTGGCCGGCGGCGGCGGCGGGGGTGTTGGTGATCTCGCTCATCGCGTTCGTCATGCTGGGCCTGAACGGCGCGTTGGCGCTTCCCGCGACGCAGGGGCAGTTGCCGACGTTGCCGCTGCTGTGGCTGCTGCCGGTCTCGATCTTCGGCTTTGCGCTCTGTCCATACCTCGACCTGACGTTCCACCGCGCCCGCCAGGCGACGAGCCCCGCCTCGGGCCGGCTGGCGTTCGGGGTGGGGTTCGGCGTCTTCTTCCTGCTGATGATCGTCATGACGCTCCTGTACGCGCCGCTGGTGATGGGCCGGTTCGGGATGACATCGCCGCTTCCCGCCAACCTCGTCGTCTGGCTCGTCGCGATCCACATGGCCGTGCAGAGCTGGTTCACGATCGCCGCTCACCTGCGCTATGCGGGCCGACAGCTTTCTTCGGTCGGCGCGGAGCTGACGACGGTCATCCTTACAATCGCCATCGCGCTGCTGCTGGGCTCGATCATCCTGGTCGCGCGCGAGGCGACGTACCGCGGGCTGGGCGGGGCGGAGCTGTCGTACCGCGCGTTCATGGCGTTCTACGGGCTGGTGTTCCCCGCGTACGTGTGGCTCTGCATGATCCCGGCGCGCGGGAGCGAGACGGTCCCGCGCCGCGCGCTGATGACGTTCGGCATGGCGGTGCTCGTCGCGGCGCCGATGTTCTGGATGGGGTTCATCGAGCGGCGGACGATCTGGCTCGTGCCGGGCGTCGCGGTCGTGTTGCTCGCGCAGCTCGCGATCCGGTTCACAGGGCAGGGCGTCGATCAGGCGTCGCCGCCCAACGCGCCGCCGCCGCCGCCCAAGTCGCCACCTCGCGCCGAAGCGCCGGAGGCGGCGAAAAATTTCCTCACCGCCATCAAGTAAACGATCCCCGCGATTCCCAGCACGACCACGCACGCGGGAATGAGCGGGCCGGTCAGCGCCGCGCTCTGCCGCATGACGTCGATCTGCTCCGGCGGCATGCCCATGCGCTCGTACATCGTGATCGCGCCGATGCGGTAGTGGCTCCAGATCATCATGATCGGCAGGACGATCGAGATCAGCATCGTCAACCACCACCCCGCGGGACTCAGCCGGTAGACGAGCCACGCCGCCACGCCGAACGACGCCGCCATCCCCACCGTCGCTGCCCAGGCGGCCGGGCCGGTCAGCAGGGCGCCGAAGAGCGGGAAGAATCCGTAGCCGAGCATGGTCAGCGTGAACAACGCCGTGACGCCCAGTCCGACGGCCAGCCCGAACACGCTGACCGGCGCGCGGTCGGCCCATCCGGGGTCGGGGTCGAAGTGCTCGAGCGTCCGCTTCACGTGCGGGCTGCGATAGAACAGGATGAACACACCCGGCAGCACGATGTAGAGCAGCCCCATCACCACCGACATGATCACGACGACGATCTGCGTAAACCCCGCCGGCGGTGCACCGGGACCCGTGCCGCCGCTCGTGGCCATGATGGCGGACATCGATGGCGCCATCATGATCCAGAAGACCAGGCCGAAGATCCCGATGATCAGCCAGGTCCACGCGACGCTGAGCATGAGCGGGCGCGCCCACCGCCGCGTGCGGATCGACCCCACCCCGCCCGCGATGAACGCCGCCGCGACGACCGCGTACACCACGATGGCGCTGACGACGTTCCCCATGCTCGGCTGCTGCATCCCGGATCGCCTGGGCACCACGCTCGCCATCAGCAATCCCAGCGGCGTGATGATCGCCACGCACGACGCCAGCGCGCCAATCACCAGCGCGAAGATGCCGAACACCATCAACCCGGTGCGGCGGTCCTTCTCGATCGGCGGGACGATGCTGGGGTAGGGGATTTCGGTCATCGGGGGGATGATACCGCATCGGGAGGCGGATGAAGGCGGAAGAGCGAATGATGAAAGACAGGGGCGAATGAAAATGGGGACGGGTCGGGCGACCTAAGTCATCCCGAGACCTACGTCATCCCGAAGGGAGTTTTACGACCGAGGGATCTCGGG
>JBAUGM010000250.1:0-8994 GCA_049679725.1 Tepidisphaeraceae bacterium | reverse complement strand
CCTTCCGCGTCGACCGCCAGCTCTACGGCCGCGCCGCGCGTCAGGGCGACCCCGGCTCCGCCCAGATGTTCACCTGCGCCGAGGACGATCTGTTCCTCCGCCACGCCAAGTCGCTGCGCAAGACCTGGCGCACGTTCGGCACCGACCGGTTGATCCGGTTCGCGCAGAACCGCGCCGAAAGGCTCGCCCGCTTCAACCGCAAGCAAGTCCTCAAGAGCGACGACTGGATGGACCAGGCGCTGCCGTTCTGAGACGAGCCGCATGGAAACTGAAATGAAGCATCCTCCTACGCCGCTTCGGGTAGCGCGGCGGGGGATGGTCTTGTACATGGTGGCGTCTCGCGCGCGTTTCGAAGTCCACAAGGATCGTGAAGAAGCCTCGCTTTATCGATCGAACCTTCTCAAGCGAGTGCGCGAGATTGCCCTCGACGACGAACTGGAGTCGGCCGAGCGTCAGATGCTGCACGCGGAGATCGGGGCGTTGGACGAGCGTACAGTCGTCCACAGCACGTGGCGATACGAGGGAGCGGCGGTGCTTGCATGGGCACTCGGTCGATTGGACCTGCCGCCAGTGTACGAGCCGGTCAGCGATCGCGCGGTCGGCGGTGTGTTTTTCGACATGAGCTATGACTCCGACAGCTTCACGTTGCGCGATTCCGAGACGATCGAGTCGTTTGAGGAGCTGATGTACAACCTGCACTGGCGCGTCCGCGACTTTTCCATTCGCCCTCGCCCCTATGACCTTCGCCGCATGTTTTCTGACGTCCCGAGCTTGACCGGCGTGGCGCCCGTCCGCTTCCTAGATGACGATCTGGCGATCGGCGACGTGCCCATCTTCAGAGCGCCGCGCGACAGGTTCATCACGTGTCACAGCGTGGTGAGCGAGCGTCGCCACGCCGCGTCGTGGCTGTGTGGGCATCACGAACAGTATTCCGAAGTTCCGCTCGATACATAGGCGGGTTTCTCCACTGCTCCACTGCGTCAACGGCAAGTCGTCATAAGGGGCACCGGATGGACCAGACTGCCGTCTGAGCTGTTTGTAGGTCCGCTTGCTATACTCTCACTGATGTTCGGCGACGGTCCCCTCACCCTCCGGGAGTTCGCGATGCGTGAGCCGCTTCCGCTGGCGAAGGTTCACGACGCGATCCTCGATTTCCTTCGCAATCGCGACGACGCGGTTCTGTTCGGCGCGCAGGCGGTGAACGCCTATGTGGATGAACCGCGCATGACGCAGGACGTCGATATTCTATCGACGCGCGCGAAAGCGCTAGCTGAAGAACTGCGATCGCACCTCGCCAATACGTTCAAAATTGCGGCGCGGATCCGCGAGGTCGCCGGGGGGGAAGGGTTCCGAATCTACCAATTGCGCGAGCCCAAGAATCGCCATCTCGCGGACGTCAGGCAGATCGCGACGCTTCCGCCGACTCAGATCGTTGCGGAAGTCCGCGTTCCGACACCTGAAGAGCTGATCGCACAGAAAATCATCAGCCTTAGCACGCGCTCGGCCCAACCCAAAGGCGACACGGATCGGCGCGATCTCAAGTTGTTGTTACTGACGTATCCGCATCTCAAGGCCGAGGCGGGACCGGTACATGAACGGCTGCGCGCCACGGGTGCGAGTGAAGCAGCCCTGGCACAATGGCGGCAGCTCGCGGCTTCGCGAATCGAAGCAGAAGATTCCGATGACACCGGGTACTAGCTTCGAGTCTGAACGAAACGGCATGGAGCCGTATACAGCCATGTCGCCCCCCTCAGCGACGCAAATCTCCCTCGATCGGATGGTGAAAGCCGTGGAGAAGGTGCGGCAACGATTGTTGCGTGCAACGGCGGCGCTTCGGGCGGCGGGCGTGGATTATGCCGTCGCGGGCGGGAACGCGGTCGCGGCGTGGGTGTCGACCGTGGACGAGTCGGCGGTGCGGAACACGCAGGACGTGGACGTCCTGATTCGTCGCGCTGACCTCGGCGCGGTGAGGACAGCCTTGGAGTCGGCCGGGTTCGTTTACCGACACTCCGCCGGAATCGACGTGTTTCTTGACGGACCGAACGCCAAGGCGCGAGAGGGCGTCCACGTCATTTTCGCGAACGAGAAAGTCCGCGCCCATGAGCACGCACCCAACCCGGACGTGACCGAGTCTCGGGACACCGGTCAGTTCAGCATCCTCGAACTGCAAGCACTCGTCCGGATCAAGCTCACCGCATTTCGGGACAAGGACCGCACGCACCTCCGCGACCTGATCGACGTCGGCTTGATCGATTCGACCTGGCCCCAGCGCTTTGCTCCGGAGCTTGCAACCCGCCTGCAATCGCTCCTCGATACGCCCGAGGGTTGATCCTTAGGACTACGTCTTGGTGCTCTTGGTGCCTTGGTGGTTCCACCGTCTTTTCCCCACGCGCGCGGACAACGCCATCCGACCCCGATATCATCCCCCGCCATGAAGTTCACGAAGATGCACGGCCTGGGGAACGATTACGTTTACGTCAACGGCTTCGCCGAGAACGTTGCCGACCCGGGCGACGTCGCGCGCAAGGTGTCGGATCGTCACTTCGGCATCGGCTCCGACGGGCTGATCCTGATCCTCCCGTCCGACAAGGCCGACGTCCGCATGCGCATGTTCAACGCCGATGGCTCCGAGGGCGAGATGTGCGGCAACGGAGTCCGCTGCGTCGCGAAGTATGCCTACGACCACGGGCTGACGAAGAGCAACCCGATGAAGGTCGAGACGGGCCGCGGCGTGCTCACGCTCGACATGAAGACCAGTGCCGCCAACAAGGTCGAGCAGGTGACGGTCAAGATGGGCGAGCCGCTCCTCGAACTGGCCGACGTCGGCGTCGTTCAGGGCGCTGCCGGGCGGCAGGCGCTGATCAAGAAGCGCGGCGACCACGAGTACGAGCTGGCGATGGAGTACGACCGCACGCCCGTCGTCGCGACGTTCGTCTCTACGGGTAATCCGCACGTCGTCGTGTTCGTGCCGGACGTGCAGAAGCTCGACCTGAACAAGATCGGGCCGCAGATGGAGCACTACCCCGCGTACCCCAAACGCATCAACGCGCACTGGGCGACGGTCATCGGCAGCAACGAAGTTCGCATGCGCACGTGGGAGCGCGGCAGCGGCATCACGTGGGCGTGCGGGACCGGCGCGTGCGCCGTCGTCGTCGCCGGCGTACTGACTGGTCGCCTCGATCGCACGTGCCTCGTCCACCTGCCCGGCGGGGACCTGAACATCGAGTGGCGCGAGTCGGACGACAACATCTACATGACCGGTCCGGCGACGGAAGTCTTCACCGGGGAGTGGAACGGGTGAATCCTTCCGTCCGGCGCAACGGTGTGACGTTCGTCGTCGTGCTCGCCGCTTTCTGCGGCTGCACGCGCGACGCGAAGCCATCCAAACCGTCGCCGCTCAAAGCGGATCACTGGGCGGTCCGGATGGCGGACTCGACGATCGCGCGCCACCCGAATCCCGCGCTGATGGAAGATCCGGAGCCGCATTGGCGGTACTCGACGTCGTTTACCGTCCACGCGATCGCCCGCCTCGGCACCGAAACCGGCAATCCCAAGTACATCGACTACGCGAAGCGGTACGTCGAACCGTTCATCGACGAAACCGGCAAGATCGCGACGGAATCCTACGACCCGAAGAAGTACCGCCTCGACGACGTCCTGCCCGGCCGCGTGCTCTTGCTGCTGCACGAGCAGACGGGCGATGCGCGCTATCTCGTTGGCCCGCGGCAGCTTGCCGAGCAGTTGAAACACCAGCCGCGCACGAGCGACGGCGGGTACTGGCACAAGCAGATTTACCCGAACCAAATGTGGCTCGACGGCATCTTCATGGACTGCCCGTTCATGACGGAGTTCGGCCGCGAGACCACCGAGCCGGCGTGGTACGACGAGGCGGCCAACCAGATCCTCATGATCGCGCAGCACACGCGCGACCCGAGGACCGGCCTGTACTACCACGGCTGGGATGAGAGCAAGAAGGAGAAGTGGGCCGACCCGAAGACGGGGTTGTCGCGCAACTTCTGGGGCCGGGCGGTGGGGTGGTACGCAATTGGCATCGCCGAGACGCTCCGCACGATGCCGAAGGATCACCCGCGGCGCGCGGAAATCATCGAGGTGTCGCGAAACCTCGCCGACGCGATCGCGCGCGTGCAGGACCCGCAGACGGGATTGTGGTGGCAGGTGCTCGATCAGGGCGGTCGCGAGGGGAACTACCTTGAGTCATCGGCATCGAGCATGTTCGTCTACGCGCTGGCCGCCGGCGTTCGCGACGGTTACCTCGACCCGAAGCACGCCGCCGTCGCGCGCCGCGGGTACGACGGCATCATCCAGCACTTCATCGAGGTCGATGCCGCGAGCGGACGCGTCAGCCTGAAGGAAACCTGCCAAGTCGCCGGCCTGGGCGCCCGCCCGTATCGCGATGGGTCGTTCGAGTACTACATCCGCGAGCCCCGGATCAGCAACGATCCCAAGGGCGTCGCCCCGTTCATCCTCGCGGCGATGGAGATCGAGCGGGTCGGCGGAAGCGTTCCTATTACGTCACGATAGGCATGTCCCCGAACGTCGCCGCTTCCGCTTCCGGCGGGCGGAGAGCAAGCTTGCCGAGAAAGTGTTCGTCCAGCGCCCGGTGCGCCTCGGCGGCCTGGTCGAGCGGAAACGTGCGCGCGACGTGAACCTCAAACGGACCCTTCTCGATCAACGCATTGAGCCTGGCGATCGCATCGGGGCTGGGCATGCCGTCGTAGCTCTGGATCTGAATGCTCGGGCGGGCTTTCGGTTCGGGCTCGACGCCGTTGGGATACGCCACGCGTCCGTCGTCGCGGAGCGCCTCCAGCG
Source organism: Tepidisphaeraceae bacterium (assembly GCA_049679725.1). Lineage (GTDB taxonomy): Bacteria > Planctomycetota > Phycisphaerae > Tepidisphaerales > Tepidisphaeraceae > DASYWJ01. Next base: position 4,164 of record JBAUGM010000250.1, on the reverse strand, counting down.
CTTGCTCCGCCGACTTGCCGCCGGCCGTGAGGAGGGCGGCGTCGATGCCCTCGGGCGCAAACCTGCGGGCGGCGGCGGCCACATCGTCCTTGTGTCCGTCCACCACCGCGTCAGCGCCCAGGCGCCTGACCATCGCCACGCCATCGTCCCCCGATGCCACCGCGAACACGCGGGCGTCCATTCGCTTGGCCAGTTGCACCGCCAGGTGCCCGATCCCCCCGCTGGCGCCGAAGATGAGCACCGATTCGCCCGGTTTCAGCTGTAGCGAATCGTCCAGGCCGCACAGGGCGGTCATCGCATCAACGGGCAGCGCGCCGGCCTGCTCGACCGTCAAGTTGCCGGGGATCGGCGACGCGTTGTCCGCCTTTACCGTGGCGTACTCAGCATAGAAGCCGCCCTTGGGGTTCATCAGGGCAAGGCCGTAGACGCGGTCGCCTCTCTTGAAGTCCCGAACCTCCTCGCCGACCTCCGCGACCGTGCCTGCGCCGTCGGAGCCGAGCACGTAGGGGAACGTCGCATGGCCTCCGTAGATTTTCGCGAAGCCTCCCTCGCGCTCGAACGGGTCCCACACCCCGACCCCCGCCGATTCGACGCGGATGAGCAGCTCGTCCGGGCCGACCTCGGGCACGGGCAGCGTGTGCGGTGTGATCGGCCCGCCGAACGCGTCGATGGCGGCGGCGTGCATCGTGTTTTGAGTTGACTGCGTCATGGTTGACCTCGGTAAAGGGACTCCCGGCCGCGGCGGCATGCTCCCCGCGCCCACCATGATCGCGAATGCAAAAACTGCGCCCGGTTCGCACCGCTCGTCATTCTCGCTCGCCGCGATGGAGATGGAACGAGTCGCAGGGGCGAGGTAGGATTCGCGCCAGATGCCAACGATTGGGATCCGAAGCCGTGGGATACTTCAAGCGAACAATCCGCCGTTCGTGCTGCGCCGCCGAGGTACGGGCGGCGTTACAGGGGAATCCTGCGCCTGAGATTTGGCGTTGCGACCTACTGCCGCCCGGCGAATCGTCAGCATCGCGGCGTGAGCGATTCTTCCGCCTTACTTCCACCCGGGTCCACTCGCGCTCGCACGAACCTCTTGGCGTGTTTCGCGCGGCAAAGAGCCTGGAAGAGTCGAAGCATCTCAGTGCTGCGGATCGCGATCAGCTTCGGACGTTGTTCGACTGGTTCAACCGGAATCTGCCACGGCCGCGGAACGTGAAGCCGGCGACCATCTTCTGGTTCCGTTCGGACGCCGGGGAGTGCGCGTCGCGCATCTGGGAGATCGCGCGGTTGCTCCGCGAGTACGGCGTCCCCCTCCAAACAATGTGGACGCGCCGCCCGGGATGGATCGAGTACGTCGACGCATTCCAGATCGGCGCCATCCCGTTCAGCGATCGCGCCTTTCACGTCCGCCGCGTGTGAACGCGTCGCTTTTCAGTGGCATTGGCGTCCCGCCCACGCCACTGACTACAGCAGGTGCCGCGCGCGGTTCACGACCGATTGGATGAAATGGTCCGTCCACGGCCGCTTGCGCCACTCCTTCAGTGAGATGCGCCGGGCGAAGCGCACGTCGTGCTCGAAGAGGTCGTGTACCTGCTTGCCGAACGGTTTCGACTTGACGAACGCGGAGATCTCCAGGTTGTACTCGATGCTGCGGTAGTCGAGGTTGGTCGAGCCGATGGCGACGCGCTCCTGGTCGACGACGAGCGTCTTGGCGTGCAGCACGACGGACTGCCGCTCGTAGATCTCGACGCCGGCGGTCAGCAGCGTCTCGTAGAACGAGCGGGCGGCGGTGATGAGGATCTGCACGTCGCCCTTGCCGGGCAGCATGAGGCGCACGCGCACGCCGCGCCGCGCGGCGTCGCAGAGCTCGTCGATCAGCGAGTCGGGGGGCGCGAAGTAGGCCATCGTCAACTCGATGCTGTGCTTTGCGCCGGCGAGCATGTCGTGCGCCAGCGGCGTCACGCGGCTTCGCGCCGCAGGCACCGACGCCATGACCCCCAGCTCGCCCTCTTCGAACCGGCAGTTGTACATCAGCTCCGCCCGCCCGATCCGGCCGCCGTGGATGACGTAGTTCCACGTGTTCGCGAACGCATTGAGGAGGTGCCTGGCGCCCGGGCCGACGATGCCCATCGCATTGTCGCGCCACAGGTCGCACCCGCGTGAGGATCTGCTCGGGACGACCCACGACCCCGCGTACTCTCCGCCCACGTTCAACCCGCCGAGTCCGGCGGCCACGTCGTCGATGACGAGCAGCTTCCGGTGGTCGCGGTTGAACGGCCGCCAGCTGTAGCGCGTTTCCCACGGGCGCAGCGGGTGAAACTCCTGCACGTTCACGCCGGCGCGGCGCATGCGCGCGAAGACGCACCGGTCGGTCGCCATCGAGCCGAAGGAATCGTAGAGGACGTAGCAGCGCACGCCCTCTTGCGCCTTGCGGCACATCAGTTCGGCGAAGGCGTGGCCGGTCTCGTCGTCGCCCCAGATGTAGACCTCGAGGCAGATGCGCAGCTTCGCGGTGCGGATCGCCTCATAAGCGGCGTGCAGCGCTTCGCCGTCTTTGTAGAGCTGCAAGCGCGTGCCATCGGACAGCACGACGGGGTGGGGGACCTTCCAGCCGTCATCATCGCTGCCGGGTGAGATGTTGACGCCGCTGCTCGTCCCCTCGGCGCCGTCGCAGCTCTGCTCGGCGATGCGTCGGCCGGGGTCGGGGGGGGAATGCGTGATGTCATCGGCAGCGTCCGCGCGGGCCATGTGTATTGGATCATAGTCGAAGCGGGAGCGAGCGGTCAGCGATCAGCTATCAGCTATCAGCCGGAAAGAGCCAAGCGGTCAGCGGTCAGCGATCAGCCATCAGCCATCAGCCAGAAGAGGCCGAAAACGCGCTCTCTCTGGCTGACCGCTGAAAGCTGACCGCTACCCGCTACCCCCTCTGGCTGACCGCTGAAAGCTGACCGCTGACTGCTACCCCTCTGGCTGATCGCTGAAAGCTGATCGCTGACCGCTACCCCGCGATAGCTGACCGCTGTCCCGCTATAATCCCCCGCTCGCTCTAACAGGACTGAAATGGCATCGTTGCAACGCGAACAGGTGATGGCTGCGCTCCGGACCGTACAGGATCCGGAACTATTCAAGGACATCGTCACGCTGAACATGGTGAAGGACGTGAAGGTGGACGGTTCGTCCGTCGAGGTGACCGTCGAACTGACCACGCCCGCCTGCCCACTCAAGGAAGTAATCGAGCGCGACGTCACCACCGCGCTGCGCAAGGCCGGCGCTGAGAACGTCAAGCTCAACCTGACCGCCAACACGCGCGGCCCGGCGGGCGCGAAGAAGGACGTGCTGCCGCAGGTGAAGAACGTGATCGCGGTCGGCGCCGGCAAGGGCGGCGTCGGGAAATCGACGATCGCGGTGAACCTCGCCGTCGGCCTCCAGCGCTGCGGCGCATCGGTCGGCCTGATGGATGGCGACATCTACGGCCCCAGCATGCCCACCATGCTCGGCATCCGCGGCATCCCACCCAACGTCCGCGGCAACCGCATCCTGCCGCACCACGTGCACGGCATCCACGCCGTGACCATCGGCTCGCTCGTCGAACAGGACAAGCCGCTCATCTGGCGCGGGCCGATGGCGCATGGCGCGTTCAAGCAGTTGCTGCTCGACAACACCGAATGGCCGGAGCTCGACTACCTCATCGTCGACCTCCCGCCGGGCACGGGGGATGTGCCGCTGACGCTCTGCCAGTTGTTGCCGCTGACCGGCGCGGTCGTCGTCGCGACGCCGCAGCAGGTGGCGCTGGATGATGCCATCCGCGCGGTCCGCATGTTCCAGCAGCTAGGCGCGCCGGTGCTGGGCATGGTCGAGAACATGAGCTACTTCATCGCCGCCGACGGCGCCGAGTCCGACATCTTCGGCCGCGGCGGGGCGGAGCAGGCGGCGCAGCGACTGAACCTGCCGTTCCTCGGCGCGCTGCCGATGTTCACCGAGTTGCGCGTCAACAGCGACACGGGCGCGCCGGCGAAGAACTTTGAAGGCCACCCGAAACTGAAGGCGGCGCTGGAGCAGATCGTCACGCACCTGGCTGGCGAGGTGAGCAAGCGGAACCTGCAACCTGCTGCGCCGGCGTTGAACATTTCGTAGGACGAAGAGCTTGGCACTGAAGTGGCGAAGCCCGCGGGC
>JBAUGM010000249.1:0-5827 GCA_049679725.1 Tepidisphaeraceae bacterium | reverse complement strand
AGGCTGAGCGCAGACAAATGCTTCTTCAAGTGAAAAGACAAAACCCCCGCTGCGCGGGGCGTGGTCTGTCATTGTCCAAAACGCCTCTTGACCTCAACGGGGATTCATAGTCGGCGGGTTATCCCGCGGTAGCGAGCCCTTTCACGGGACCGTGGGATTGTGGTTGACTATCCACCACAAGCGGATGATCCACACCCAAACCGCACAGCCAAACGCAATGACGAACACCGCGGCGATTCTTAGGACGGGGTGCCGGGGCCATTTCAGTTCGACAGGGCCACTCCAGATGGAACGCCGCCGCCGAGGCGTGTCATACTCCAATGGGTGTGGCGGGTCTGGCATGTTCTGGAGCGGCATAACGTAACGGAATTATGCACTTGACATAACAGAGTCCAAGCCCTAGTATATGGGCATGGCAACGAAAGGCGCTCAGCAGAAGTCGCAGAAGCATCAGCAGGTCATGAACCTCACCGAGGATCAGGCCCGTGCCCATATCGAGGCGATCCGCTGGCCCAACGGCCCCGGCTGCGTCCACTGTGGTAGCACCAACGTCTACCGCATGGAAGGCAAGACCACCCGCCCTGGGCTGCTCGCTTGCCGGGATTGCCGGGGTCACTTCACCGTGACTGTCGGCACCGTCATGGAAGATTCTCACCTTCCGCTTTCAACCTGGGTCCGCGCGTTCCACTTGATGGCAACCAGCAAGAAGGGCATGAGCGCCCTACAGCTTCAGCGCAACTTAGGACTCGGCAGCTACAAGACCGCATGGCACTTGGGCCACCGCATCCGTCTCGCCATGAAGTGCGAGCCAGTCGCCGGGCTGCTCAAGGGCGCGGTGCAGTGCGATGAGACGTACGTCGGCGCGGATCGCACCAAGATTCACCACGTCCGCAAGGGCGAACAGCCGCGTAAGCGTGGTCGTGGCACGGATAAGACGGCGGTGTTCCTCGTGGTCGAAACCGATGGCCGCGCACGCTCGCAGCCCGTTGCCCGCGTCGATGGCAACACGCTACGCGAAGTCATGCTGCGCAATATCGATCCGTCCGCCACGATCGTGACTGATGAACTCGCGTCGTATCCAAAAGCCGCTGTCGGCTTTGCGGGCCACGAAAAGGTTAAGCACGTGGCCGAGGAGTACGTAAACGAGGGCGGGTTCCATACCAACACCGCAGAGTCGTACTTCGCGCTGCTCAAGCGCGGCGTGATCGGCGCGTTTCACCACGTGTCGCCAAAGCATTTGCCCCGCTACTGCGATGAGTTTTCTTTCCGCTGGGACGGGCGAAAGCTGCCGGACGCGGAGCGACGGGACTTGGCTATTCGACAGGTTGAAGGAAAGCGACTCATGTACCGCCAGCCAGTCAACTGAAACTTCAGAACTTTCATCTCTCAAGAAATTGTGCGGGCCAACCCATAACTCGGTTGCGGAACTTGTGGGGTGCGCGCAGAATATGCACCCATCATGAGCAGCAAAGGCAATCCGAACGAAGCTGAGGCCTCAAAGCGAAGCGACTACCCGTACGCTACGTTCCTGAAGGCACTGGAAATCGCGGAAGCGGTTCGCGGGTTGGGCGGGAACAACGGCAACGTACGGAAGTCGCTCATCGCCCACAAGCTCAAGGTTTCCGAATCGGCTCCGAGCCTGAATCAGAATATCGGATCGGCAAAGTGCTTCAGCATGATCGATGGCCGCGGCAGCTACCGTCTGACTGACACGGCAAAGCGCTATTTTTTCCCCACTAAGACCAGCGAGAAACGCGCGGCCATGCTGGCGATGATCAAATCGCCGACGATTTTCGAGAGCCTGATTGAACGCTTCGACGGGGAGAAGATTCCGCCGACTGACGTTTTAGTTAACGTACTTCACCGGGAACACGACGTATCGGAAAGCTGGAGGCCTCGGGTCGCAACGCTTTTCTTGAGCACCATGCGTGAAGCCGAGGTCATCGATAGCAGCGGCATATTGAGATATCGAGCTTCGCTCCATGCGGCGGACGACGGTACGATGTCGGTTATGAATAGTGCGGCGCAGCCAATCGTATCGACCCCGCCACCCGTACAGCGGGAACGAGAAAGTGTCGTCGCGGCAGAAAGCGGCTCAGCGGACATTTGGCAGTTTCGTGGGATCCGACTTCAGACCCCGGAACACATGAGCATCGATCTGTGGAAGAAGTTGAGCGACTACGTCAACGTCCTCAAGCCGATGGAGGACTCGAAGCAGGAATGAAAGACCCCGTCGCGCTCGGGGTCCATCAGAATCAGAGTGGTGATGTAGGGAACACGGAAGTTCGCGCGAACCGTGTCGTCAGGGCTCCACACCCTGACGGGGGCAGCTTCCAAAGCTGCCCTTTCCTCCATCGCCTGCCCGACCATGGCGAAAGCAGGTAAACGCGGTGGGCTTGGACCCCACCGGGGCACGGACTCCAAACCCGAGAATGCCCCTTGCGGGTTCGACTCCCGCTGGTCGGAATGCGGGCATCGAACGTCGCGTATTATACGGCATCGGCGCGCGCGGTGGAATGCCCTGATAGAATCGAGTTCGCAATGCCCAAGAAACCCCACCCTGGCCGTCGTGGCGATCCAGTGTCGCTCTACCCGCTGAGCCCGGATGACGCGATCCGCGCCGTGCTACAGATCGCGCCCGCCGACGTGAAGCGGATCATCGCCAGCAAGCCGGGGAAGAAGAAGGTCACCAAGAAGTAGTCGCGTTGCCAACGTGTCAAAAAATCTACGGCTTGGGCAGTGTTACGTCAAGTGCATAATTCCCTAACGTAATGCCGTTGAGCGGCCGCGGCGGCGCACGCGCGACGGCAAGAGAAGTGTACCGCCGCCGCGGTCCGCTGCATCGGCGGGTCATGTCACGCGGTCGGGCCGCCGCTCGACTCGAGCAACCGCAGGTCCTGGTCCAGTGGCTGACGCTCTTCTGCTTCAGTCACCGCGGCGGCGCACTCCCGCGCCCGATTCAGGTGGGCTTGGAACCGCTCGCGATCCTTGAGGAGCAGGGCGGCGCGCGCCATCGCCTCGTGTGCATATCCGACGTAGAACGGCGGCGAGCCCTCGGCAAGCTCCAGCGAGCGCTGCGCGTGGAGCATTGCGTTCTCGCCCTGGCCCACAAACGCGTACACGCGGGCGACCTGCCAGTGCCCGATGGACAGGTTTCGGTCCGTGCGATCCGCTCGTTGGGTCCAATGCCACAGCGACGCGAGGGCGCACAAGACCATGGCCTCCGTGTCGGCGGGTGTTCGGTGGACCTTCTCGATCAACGTCCACGTGCGATTGAAGCAGTCGGCAGAGAAGTGCCGGTGCGCCAGATCGACGTCAACGTTGGAGGGTGCTTCGGGTGACATAACGTAAGGCCGTTGAGCGGCCGTGGCGGCGCACGCGCGACGCCCGACCGCAAGTGGAGTATACCGCCGCCGCGGGTTATGCCTCCGGCCGCACTGCCGTCGGTGGATACAGGTCTACCACAAGCTCGACCTTCAACGCCGCCAACCGATTCAACAACTCAGGGCTCAGTGTGAACCCGCCTTGCCCGTTGCCCGAGCTGAAGCCGCAGAAGATGTCATACTCGCAGTCGTGGGCGATCCCGGCCAGCTTCGGCGCAACCGGTTCGAGCAGGTCGCACAACGCTGCCAGGTGACGCTCGAGCGGGTCGGAGGTCGGCAGCGCGGACTCGATACGGATGCAGTGCTCCTTCCGCACACCTGCCGACCGCTTCGACACGAGCTCGCCCTTCCGGTGCGACGCAGTCGGGCGAAGTCCCAGAGCGTCGCCCATCGCCTCGGGAGACAGTTCGTTCGACGAGATGCGAAAGGTTGCACGCGACCACTTGGCGTGCTCAGAGAGTGAGACTTCTTCCGCAGGCATAACAGTTAGTAGATCGTCTACACACCAATCATCATGCCGCCAACCGGCGGATTCGGTGTGACGATAGACCGTCGGCGTGAGGGTCGCAAGCCGATGCCTGTGCGAGCGGGGCAGCGATGTCGGGCGGGGAGCGCAAATCATCAGCCGCGCGGGGAACGTGCCAAGGACCGTACGGACGCGGGGCGAGGGCGGAAAAGGGGTCAGGGGGGGTCAGGGGTTTCCAGGCGCCGCCTGCTTTCGAGCAAGGTAGCGCAGGTGCCTCACACGTCATGGCAGCAGTTCGTCCGCCCGAACGTCCAGCCACTGGTCTTCGCCCAGGTGGACGCGCAGCATCGCGCCGCGCGACGCGGTGGTCTTGGTGCGATATACGCCGGCGGCGGAGTCGGGATCGGCGTGGACTTCGATCGTGCTGTTCTGAAGGTTGATCACCATGTACTGCGCGACCCGCGCCGCGGCGTAGATCGGGAGCTTGTCCTCCCGATCGCGGTCGAGGGAGCTGTGGGCGGCCTCGATGACGCAGAACACGTCGTCCGGTCCTGGTAGCCGGTCCGGATAGTCGCGCGGCACGCCGCGAATGATCGATGCGTCGGGCTCCGGCGCGCCATCGGGCGGACACGCGATCGGCAGCTGTATCTGCAGATGTCGCCGCTCGGAATTGACCTTCGATGTGAGTGAGGTCAACAGAGCGACGACCAACCGATGCAGCGGGCTATGACCCATCGGATTCTCCCCTATGACGCTGCGATCTTTCCGCACGAGCACGCCGCTCAATAGTTCAACGCTGCTGTCTTCCGAGAAGATGCCCTCGTCGATCATCCGCTGGTATTGCTCGAGCGTGATCGGGACGACGGCTGCGCGAGCGGTCAGATCGCCAAGTGCCGTACGGGGGGACGCGGGATGGGGCGCGGTCGCGATCGACATGCTTTGATTGTACCAGATGCCGACGAAGAGGGGCTTCGCCTCCGTCGCCTTCGTCGCCTTCGTGAGAAACAGGGCCGGGCCCCTCGCGGTTGGAGGTGATCGTCCGTGAAGCGGTCCTGGGGTGGTGAACCAGATGGAGCCGGCTGCATACGCGCGCGGATCGGATTTAGGGCGTTGACGTCCCCTTCCGCGGCGGCGTACAGATCTTGATTCAGCACGCTGTTCGCTGTCTCGGCTCTCTCACAACTTCGCCACCAACATCCGCGCGGGTGCCGCGTCCCCCGCGACGGGTCGCAGTTCACTGGCGGCCGACGCCGCCAGCGACCCGTCTCACCGAAGCGGTCGCTCCCCCACGCGCGCAACTCTCGGGAGGTTCGTCATGAACATCGTTGAGATCATCAAGGGACAACTCACCAGCAGCGGCGCCACGTCCAAACTCGCCAGCTCGCTCGGGATGGACGCCGGCGACGCGCGTCGCGCGAGCGACGCCGCCATCCCGACCATGCTCGCCGGGCTCGCGGGCCTCGCCGGCACGCCCGAGGGCGCCCGCAAGCTCAACACGGCCGTCGATGACCTCGACGACAGCGAAGACCCCGTCGCCTCCCTTTCCTCCGGTGGCGGGCGGTTCATCGACAAGGGCGGCAGCATGCTCTCCTCGCTCTTCGGCGGCGGGATGCTCTCCAGCATCGCGTCGGTGCTGAGCAAGTTCACGGGCATGGGATCGGGACAGATCACCTCCCTGCTCGGCGGGCTCGGGCCGATCGTGCTCGGCGTCCTCAAGGGTCAGAAGAAATCCCTCGGGCTGGACGCCGGTGGATTGGCGAACATGTTGAGCGGCCAGAAGAGCAACATCGCCGGCGCGATGCCCGCCGGCCTGTCGGGCGCGCTGGGAAGCGTGCCGGGACTGAGCGGGCTGGGCGACTGGATGAAGGGCGCAGGTGCGAAGGCGACCGGCGCCGCGGACGACGCCGCGGACTGGGCGAAGGAAACCGGCGGGCGCGCCGTGGACCGCACGCGCGAGATGGCGGGGTCGGCGTACGAC
>JBAUGM010000248.1:0-9696 GCA_049679725.1 Tepidisphaeraceae bacterium | reverse complement strand
CATGACAATCGCGCACGACGATTTCCGGATCGCGCGGAAACCCCAGAAAAACGCGTCAAAAAATTCTGCGGAAATCCGAGATTGCCGTAAGTCCTTTTGCGCGTTTCTCACGACCTCACGACATTCGCGCACGTCCGCAAAGCCTCGCTGCTCATCGCGAGGCTTCGCCGACGAGTTCCTTGAATACCGCGTGGAACTGTCCGATTGATCTCCGATGACGAACACGTGACGATCGCAGCGCGAGCAGCGAGGTGACGAGTTGATACACGTAACGTGGAGGCGTGGCGGTGATGACCCGTCAAGCAGCCTTCGGGCCTACGGTGATCTGCACGTCCACACCCGCTCGACCCAGCATGCCAATGAGCATGTCCACGCTGAACCGGCCGATCTTGCCGCGGATCAGATCGCTGATGCGGGGTTGCGTCACGCCAAACAACCGGGCGGCTCTCGCTTGCGTGAGCTCGCGGCGCTTTATCTCCTTATGAACCTGCATCATCAGTTCGGACCGCGCGCGGAGGTTCGCCGCCTCCTCCGGAGAATAGCCAAGGTCGAGAAACACGTTGCCCGAAGAGGGAGTGACTTGGATCGGCTCATCCTGCGCGAGCCGGCCGTTGCCGGACGACTTGCGCGAGCCTCTGCCGCGCGAGCCGGAGGTCCGCTTGCGGCGTCGCGCGGGTGCGCTTCTCGAACGCGTGTAGGACATAGATCGCCTCCTCGAAACGGGCCACGTAGATCACGCGGTGTTCCAGCCGCGTATGGACGCGAATCTCTCGAACCGCTGGGCCGACGGATGCCATCGGCTTCCAGTCCGAAGGAATCAGCCCCTGTTGCACGAGGTCCAGCTGATAGCCCGCTTCGCGACGGGCATCATTCGGGAATACCTGGACGTCCCGTAGCGCCGACCCGACCCACCAAACTCTTTTCCTCCGCTCGCTCATTATATCAATTCTTGTATACGCCGCCATCCGCGCGGACTTGGTTTACTCCTCCATCCGCGGCGACACTCCCGCTTCCACCGACGAGCATAGGAGGCGGGCGTCTTCGACGTAGTACAGCGCTGCGGCGATGTCGCGACGGGAAACGTCTACCCGGCGGTGGTTTTGAAGGCTCCGGGCCCACGCCTCCATGCGCATCGTGTGTGCCGTCGCACTGCCGATCCGATCGGCGGGTCGGGACGCCGCGGCGGCGGCGAGTTCCGCACGCATCCAGCGCCGCGACCAGCGATGCAAGGCCTCGCCCTCTTCCGCGGGAACATCGATCAACTGACCGTGCCGCGCGATGGTCAAGTCATACGCGGATCGCGCGGCCTCGATGAGGCGCTGGTGGCTCGGTGCGGGGCGCGACGTCGTGGCGGCGGTCGACGGCGGCGCGGGTGCGGGGGCTGCGAAAAGTGTCAGCGCCGCCGCAAGAAGCAGGAAGGGGAGTTGGTTGCTGCGCATGTTCGATACCTCCAACGTTACTTCCCGTACTTCTCCTTCCACTGCCGCAACAGGTCGAACGCCTGAATCGGCGTCAGCTCGTCGATCCGCGTGCCGGCGAGGGTGGTGAGCAGTTCCTTGGCGGGGTCGGTGAACAGCGGGAGTTGGTTGTCGTCGATCTCGGCGGCGGTCCGGTCGCTCTTGCGGCTGCGGCTGACGCGCGGCTTGCCGACGTGCTGGACGGCGAGCTCGCCCAGGAGCTGGCGGGCGCGCTCGAGGACGGGTTTCGGGACGCCGGCGAGGCGGGCGACGTGGACGCCGTAGCTGCGGTCGGTGCCGCCGTCGACGATGCGGTGGAGGAAGATGATCTGGTCCTCCCACTCGCGGACGGCGACGTTGAGGTTCTTCACGCCCTTGAAGCGCTGGGCGAGGTCCGTCAGCTCGTGGTAGTGCGTCGCGAAGAGCGTCCGGCAGCGCACGTCGGAGGCGATGTGCTCGGCGATCGCCCAGGCGAGCGAGAGGCCGTCCAGCGTGCTCGTCCCGCGGCCGATCTCGTCGAGGATGACCAGAGAACGCTCGGTGGCGTTGTTGAGGATGTTGGCGGTCTCGGTCATCTCGACCATGAAGGTCGATTGGCCGCCGTGCAGCTCGTCGCTGGCGCCGATGCGGGTGAAGAGGCGGTCGATCAGGCCGATCGTGGCGCTCTTGGCGGGGACGTAGCTGCCGATCTGCGCCAGCAGCGCGATGGCCGCGACCTGGCGGATGTAGGTGGACTTGCCGGCCATGTTGGGGCCGGTGATGAGCGAGAGCGAGTCGTCTGATCCGAAGCGGCAGTCGTTGGCGACGAACTCGCTGCCGAGCTGCTGCTCAAGGACGGGATGCTTGCCGTCGACGATCTCGAGGATGCGCTCCTCGACGACGTTCGGCCGGCAGTAACGACGTTCCACCGCCAGGGACGCCAAGGACGCCAGGACATCGGTGCGGGCGATGCCGTACGCCAGTTCCTGGAACGGTTGCACGTGCGGAAGAAGCGTTTGACGGATGGTCTCGAACAACTGCTGCTCAAGTTGAATGGCCTTATCCTGCGCGCCGAGCGCCTCGGTCTCGAACGTCTTCAGCTCCTGCGTGATGTACCGCTCGGCGTTCGTCGTCGTCTGCTTGCGCGTCCACGCGACGGGGGCCTTCTCCTTGTGGACGTTCGTGACCTCGATGTAGTAGCCGAAGACCTTGTTGAACCCGACTTTCAGCGAGGGGATGCCGCTCTCGGATGACAGCTGCGCCTGATACTTCGCGAGCCACTGCTGGCTGTTCGTGCCCATCTCGCGCAACCGGTCGAGTTCGGGGTCGAAGCCTTTCGCGATCACGCCGCCCTCGCGCAGGTGCGGGGCGGGATCGGGCAGGATCGCGCCGGCGAGGTACTTCGCCTTTGCCGCGCAGAACTCCCGCGACGAGGACAACTCCGGCGAGACCGCTTCAGCAGTTGGGAGCGACGCGAGCAGGTCGAACAGCTTTGGCAGCGCCGTCAGACACTTCGACAACCCCGCGAGGTCGCGCGGCGCGCATCGCCCCACCGCGATGCGACCGACGATGCGCTCGATGTCGCACACATCGTCCAGGGTCGCGACGATGCCGCGCAGGGCAGACTGCGATTCGAGCAGCGCCGCGATCGCAGCCTGTCGCGCGTGGATGTGCTCCAGCTCGCACAGCGGATAGCGCAGCCACTGCCGGAGGAGTCGGCCGCCCATCGCGGTGCGCGTGCGATCGATGGCAAAGAGAAGCGAGCCCTCGGTGCCGCCGGAGCGGACGGTGCGGTCGATCTCCAGGCTGCGCCAGCTCGCGGGGTCGATCGACAGGTGATCTTCGACGACGTGCCGCCGCAGGGTGCGGATGTGCGCGAGGCCCGTCTTCTGCGTTTCTTCGAGGTAGCTGAGGACCGCGCCGGTCGCGAGGACGGCGGGGTCGTCGGCGGCGAAGCCTGATCCACCCGCGGTGCGGATCCCCCACTGCCGCTGGAGTTGCTCCTTCGCGTGGTGCGGCGTGAACTGCCAGCCCGGCCGGACCGTGATCGCGTTGATCCCCAGCGCCTTGATCCGATTCCCGATTTCGTGCGGCTGACCGGATGCGTGCTCCGGGATCATCACCTCCGCGGGGCGCAGGCGGGCGATCTCGTCGAGCACCTCGCCCTCGCTGCCGCTCATGCCGACGCAGGCGCCGGTCGACATCTCGACCCACACGAGGGCCGCCCGGTACCCATCCGCCTTCGTCAGGTTGAACGCGACGGCGGCGAGGAAGTTGTCGCTCCGGCCGTCGAGCAGCGGGTCATCGGTGAGCGTGCCGGGCGTCATCAACCGGACGACGTCGCGCTTGACGACGCCCTTGGCGAGGGCGGCGTCTTCCATCTGTTCGCAGATGGCGACCTTGTGCCCGGCGGCGATCATCTTGCGGAGGTAGCTCTCGACGGCGTGGAACGGCACGCCCGCCATGGGGATCGCGTCTTCGCCGGACAGTCCGCCCTTGCTGCGACTGGTCAGCGCGACGCCGAGTGTCTTGGCGGCGACCTTCGCGTCGTCCCAGAACATCTCGTAGAAGTCGCCCATGCGGAAGAAGAGGACGTAGCCGGGGTATTGGGATTTGAATTGCTGATACTGCCGCATCGCCGGCGAAAGGTTGGCATCGGCGGCGCGCGGGGCGGGCTTGAGCGCTTCAACGGGGGTCGCGGGCGCGGCGTGTTCGCTGGCGGAATCGGTGGAAACGGGACTGCTCACGGCGATGGCCCGGAAGTTAGGGAACTGTGCGCCGCATGGCAAGCGAATCCCGGACGCGCGTCAGGTTCGTCGTGCGTTCGAATCAACCGCCAAGAACGCCAAGGACGCCAAGAACGCCAAGGAAAGACAGGATCAGAATAGATTCTTCTTCCCTTGGCGTTCTTGGCGTCCTTTGCGCTCTTGGCGCTTAAATGCATCAGCAAACTCTCTACAATGCCACTCCACCAACAGGAACCGCATGAACCGTTTGATTTCGTCGTTCGTTCTGGTCTGCGTAGCCGCCACCGTCGCTCACGCCGAAGAGATCAAGGTCGCTACGTACAACATCGAGCAGTGGCAGACCAACTTCCAGGGCTTCCACCTCGGCTCGGCCACGCGCAAGTCCAACGAGCCCGTCAGCGCGCAAATGAACGAGATGATCGCGGCTGAGCGAGCGCAGAACGACGAGGACAACTGGGAGGTCGCGCAGGTCATCCTCGACAAGTCGTTCAACCCGGACGTCCTCGTCGTCCAGGAAGGCTGCAAGCAAAGCGACCTGTCGTACTTCAACAAGCGCTGGCTGAACAGCGCGTACGACACCGTCGTGCAATTTCCGAGCAACACCGATCGCGACCAGCACCTGTGCATCCTATTGAAACCCGGGTTCAAGATCCTCCAGCGCCGCGACAAGTACCACGAAGAGAAGGACACCGCCGGTAACGATCGAGGCCTCCGCCTGTTCGCGCGCGGGCCGGTGTTCTGCCTGATCCAGAGCCCCAGCGGGTACAAGTTCTGGGTCGGCGTGACGCACCAGAAGAGCAAGCGCGACAACAGCGCCGAAGTGACCCAGTGGCGCAACCGCGAGAGCGAGCGCACGCACGAGATCATGAAGGAACTCGAGCAGGGGGGGCCGAACGACGTCATGCTGCTCGGTGACATGAACGACGAGCTCGGCGTGCAGGAGTTCGAGGCCGAGGGCGGCGGGGATACGGTTGCGAACCTCCTCGGCCCGCTGGAAGACGGGTTTGTCCTGGCAACGAAGCATCTCGCGGACGCGAAGGAGTTCAGCTTCGGCGGGTATTGGCGCACGGACCACCGCACGCTGATCGACCACGTCGTGACGACCAAGGGCATGAAGGACCAACTCGGCGAGGTGAAGGTCGTCAAAACCCCGCCGCTGACGCCCGCGGCGAGCGATCACTATCCGGTGATGATCACGATCAAGGCGGAATGATTGGGCCTGCCTCTCATTCGGCGTTTGATGTTCGGTGTTCGATGTTCGGTGTTCGCTTGAGTGGAAGGCGAACACCGAACATCGAACATCGAACACCGAACGCCCAACATCGAACGGAACAACTGAATGGACGCGACGCTCCTCCTCCCCGCCCTCTCCCTCTGCCACCGCGAGCTGATCCGCTTCCTGCGGCAGCGCAGCCGCATCATCGGCGCGCTGGTTACGCCGATCGTCTTCTGGCTGCTCATCGGCGGCGGCATGGGGCGGAGCTTCCGCGCCGAAGGGCTGCCCGGCGGCACGAACTTCATCCAGTATTTCTTCCCCGGCACCATCCTGATGATCCTGCTGTTCACCGCGATCTTCTCGACGATCTCGATCATCGAGGACCGCAAGGAAGGGTTTTTGCAGGGCGTGCTCGTCGCGCCGGTGCCGCGCATGGCGATCGTCCTCGGCAAAGTGCTCGGCGGGACCGTGCTCGCGTTCGGGCAGGGGCTGCTGTTCCTCCTGCTCGCGCCGACGGTCGGCATCCACCTCTCCGCAACGGCGATCGTCCTCACGCTGCTCGTCATGCTCCTCGTCTCCTTCGCGCTGACGGCCCTGGGCTTCTGCCTCGCCTGGCGAATGAGTTCCACGCAGGGGTTCCACGCGATCATGAACCTGTTCCTGATGCCGATGTGGTTCCTGTCCGGCGCGCTCTTCCCCGCCGGCGGCGCCATGGGCGGCCTGGCGTGGATCATGCGGCTCAACCCGCTCACCTACGGCCTGGCGGCGCTGCGGCGGGCGATGTACTGGCATGACCCGGCCGCTTCGGCGACGATGCCGTCGTTCGGGCTGAGCCTCGCCGTGACGATCACGTTTGCGATCGCCATGCTCGTCCTCGCCAGCGCCATCGCGGGCAAGACGACGGCCGCCGACCTACAATGACGGCGCGATGGGAGGGCGCGACGGAAGGGCGAGGCTCCCGCCGAGCCGTCTCGCTTTCCAAGAAGGACGGCTCGGGCGGAGCCTCGCCCTCCCGAAGAATCCATCGCCCTGTCGGAGATTTGAGATCTGAGATGAACCGAAGCCAGAAAATTCTGACGACCGCGTTGTGGGGGTTGCTCGTGCTGATCATGGTGGGCGTGATCGGCGCGGGTTTGTGGAAGAACGATGACCGCTATACGGCGACGGGCTCGATCATGATTGAGCCCGCCGCTCGCGAAGGCGAGGTCCTCTTCCCCGTCCCCGCCTTCTCCCTCGTCGATCAGGACAATCAGACCGTCACCGACCAGACCCTCCGCGGCAAGCCGTGGGTGGCGGCGTTCATCTTCACCCAATGCGCCGGCCCCTGCCCGATGATGTCGGCGAACATGGTGAAGCTTCAGGAGCGCGTGCCGAACCCGAACCTCCGCCTCGTGTCGTTCACGGTCGACCCGGAGCGCGACACGCCGGAGGTGCTGAAGAAGTATGCCCAAGGCCTGGGCGCCGACGAGTCGCGGTGGTCATTCGTGACGGGCTCGGCGCAGGCGATGCACGAAGTCGCCGCGGGAATGAAGATCGCAGCCGTTCCCGCGACGGAGACCGAGCCGATCACGCACAGCACAAAGTTCCTGCTCGTCGACAAAGACGGCGGCGTGCGCGGCATCTACGCATCCGACGCCGAGGGCATGGAAAAGCTCTCCACCGACGCGACCACCCTCGCCGGCGAGGCCGCTTCAGCGGCTGGGTCTTCTCCTTCTTCCCCCTCCCCCACCACTCACCCCTAACCCAACCATGGACGCCGCCTCCGTTCAAATCCCCTTCCTCCGCTCGACCAGCGGCGCCAAGGCGATCGCCGTCATCCTCGCGCTCAGCGGCGTCGTGTTCGGGTTCCTCGTCTGGCTGATCTACTTCAAGCCCGCGGCCGGCTATTCCTCCGAGTTCATCGGCGCCCTGCCCGCGGTGAACGCCCTGCTCAACGGCCTGAGCACGATCTTCCTCGTCGCCGGCTTCATCGCGGTGCGGAACAAGCGCTACGCGACGCACATCAAGTTCATGTTCGCGGCGCTGGTCAGTTCCGCCCTCTTCCTCGTCAGCTACATCGTCTACCACAACTTCCACGGCGACACGAAGTTCCTCGGCACCGGACCCGTCCGGCCGATCTACTTCTTCATCCTGATCAGCCATATCGTGCTGTCGGCCGTCGTCGTGCCGCTGATCCTCACGAGCCTGTACCTGTCGCTCGCCGGGCGGTTAACCACGCACCGCCGGGTGTCGCGGTACACGTTTCCGATCTGGCTGTACGTGTCGGTCACCGGCGTGCTGATTTTCGTGATGTTGAAGCTGTTTCAGCCCACGGCGTAGACGCGGGCCGTGCGAATTCGGTAGGATGATTCGCGATGAAACGCTGGACGCCCCTGCTGTCCGCCCTGCTCACCGTTGCCTTCGCGACTGCGGCGATGGCGTGCCCCAACTGCAAGGACTCCATCCCCACCGCCGCCGACGGCAGCTCCACCGGCGGGCTGCCCAGCGGCTTCAACACCAGCATCTACGTGATGCTCCTCGGCCTCTTCGCCGTGATCGGGATGGTCGCCTTCACGATCGTGAAGGGTGTCCGCAGCTCACAGTGGCACGGGCTTCCAGCCCGTGGTGCGTGTACTCACGCACATCAGCGCAGCTGATCAAACTCCCGCGGAGCGGCTCTTCGTTCATCTGATGTAGAGAATGCTCGCTCCGCGATTGCGTTTGCGGCTGCGCCGCAAGCGTGCGAGTACACACGTCCATGGGCAGGATGCCCATGCCACGTGGGAGAGATCACATCGCAGCGAAGTTAGCCAGCATCCGTAACCCCACCTTTTGGCTCTTCTCCGGGTGGAACTGCGTCGCCATCAAATTGTCGCGCCAGATGCTGGAGACGAACGGCCGGCCATAGTCGGTCGTGGTGGCGACGAGCGACGCATCGTCCGGTTCGACGTGGTATCCGTGCACGAAGTAGACGCACGACTCATCGGCCAGATCGCGCAGGATCGGCGAGCGCCGTTTGATCTCGAGCTGGTTCCAGCCCATGTGCGGGACCTTCAGGCCGAGCGTTTCGTCGACGTCGAAGCGGATGCACTTCCCGCGCAGGACGCCCAGACCCTTGTGCTCGCCGTCTTCGTAGCCGACGTCGAAGAGCATCTGCAGGCCGAGGCAGATGCCGAGGAACGGCTTGCCCCGCTCGATGTGGCGGACGATCGGATCGGCCAGGTGTCGATCGCGCAGCGTGGCGACGGCGTCCTGGAACGCGCCGACGCCGGGCAGGACGATTCTTTCAGCCCGCTCGATCTCTTCCGGCTGTGAGATGATCTGCGCGTGCGTTCCCTCGTGCTCGAACGCTTTTTGCACCGAGCGGAGGTTGGCCATGCCGTAGTCGACGATCGCGATGGTCACGGGCGTATTGTAGGGGCGAAGCTTGTCTTCGCCCTCTCGCTCCAAAAAAGAAGGGCGAACACGAGGTTCGCCCCTACGGCAATCTCCGTTACTGGTTCACCTACCTCGTCGACACGACGACTTCCACGCGACGGCTGCGGGACTTGTCGCCGCTGCGGGGCTTGGTGTCGCCCATGCCGCGGGTGCCGACCAGCTTCGCGGTGACGCCCTGGTCGGCGAGGTACTTGCCCACCACGCGGGCGCGCTCGGCCGACAGGTCGAGGTTGTCCTTCCACATGCTCTTGGTCTTGCTGATCGGGTCGGAATCGGTGTGGCCGTCGACGAGGATCTTCTTGCCCGAGTAGTCCTTCTTGATGGCCGCGGCGACCTTGTTCAGCGTGGACTTGCTCGATTCCTTCAGCGTCGCGCGGCCGGCGTCGAAGAGCACGTCGCCGGGCAGGTTCACGGTCATCTCGCCGGTCGTCTGGTTGAAGCTCGTCTCGATGCCGGCGATGCCGGGGTCCGTCGCCGCCGTTCCACCCGCCGCCGGCGCGGGCTGGCGGAGCTGGTTCTGGAGCTCGGCGACCTTCGCGTTGGCCGCGGCGATCTCCGCGTCTTTCGCGGACAGCGCCGAGGCGTCCGGCCGAGCATCGCGCTCGGATTCGAGTTGGCGGGTGCGCTCCTGCAACTCGCGGTTCTGCGCGTGCAGCGCCAGGTTCTGGTCGTGCATCGAGCTCTTGCAGCCCGCGCCCGCCGTCAAAATGCACAACCCCGCAACGCCCATCAGTCCCATTCGCGCCATCAGCATGTCGACTCCTTTCGTATGCCCGGATTTCCCAAACCTGCTGAAATGCTAGGAAAATCAGGGGTCACGTCAACCCCGCTGCGCGGGAAGTTCCAAGAACCAAGTTCCAAGAACCAAACAAGCTCCAAG
>JBAUGM010000247.1:0-2554 GCA_049679725.1 Tepidisphaeraceae bacterium | reverse complement strand
GCGCCGATGGCCATCGCCGCGGCGCGCGAGGCGATGCGGCAGGCGGGCATCGCGCTCGATCCCGACGACGTCGCCGCGCAGCGCGAGATCGGCGTCTCCCTCGGCACCGGCGGCGGGGGGCTCGCGTTCGTCGAGGAGCAGTACCGCGAGTTCTTCCTCCACGGCAAGGGCTCGCTCTTTTCCATCACCGCCGGCACGCACGGCAACCTGTCCAGCGAGCTGTCCATCGCGCTCAAACTTCGCGGCCCATCTCACGTGCTCTCGACGGGGTGTACGAGCAGCACCGACGCGATCGGCTACGCGATGATGCTCATCCGCAGCGGCACGGTCAGCGCGATGATCGCGGGCGGGGCGGATGCACCGATCTCGCGCGGGATCCTCACGGCGTTCGAGAAGATGCGCGTCGTCTCCACGCACCGCTGGGACGACCCCGCCCAGTCCTCGCGCCCGTTCTCGCTCGACCGCGACGGCTTCGTCCTCGGCGAAGGGGCGTGGATGTTCATGCTGGAAGAGCGCGAGCGCGCCCTCTCGCGCGGCGCGGCGATCCTGGCCGAGGTGGCGGGCTACGGCTCGACGTGTGACGCCTACCACCGCGTGCAGATCGCCCCGAACCTGGCCGAGCCCGTCCGCGCGATGGAACTCGCTTGCGCCGACGCGGGGCTCGCGAAGGAGGACATCGGCTACGCCAATCTGCACGGCACCAGCACCGACATGAACGACCGCATGGAGACGGCGGCGATGAAGCGTTTCTTCGGCGATCTTGCCGCCGCCCGCATCCCCATGAGCTCGACGAAGTCGATGATCGGCCACCCGCAGGGCGCGTGCGGCGCCGCGGGTCTGGCCGCCACCGTCCTGCTGATGCGGCACGGCCTCGTCCATCCCACGATCAACCTGGCCGTCCCCGATCCGCAGTGCGACCTCGACTACGTCCCCGGCCGCGCCGCCCGCCAGACCTGTGTCGAAGCCGCCCTCTGCAACTGCATCGCCTTCGGCAGCAAAAACAGCGCCCTCGTCGTCACGCGCGGGGATACCAAATAGGAGCGCACGATTCTCGAACGTCCGTCGCAATGGTCATCCTGCGGATCCAGACGTTCGAGAATCATGGCCGCTTATTTTTAGCGAAACGGGCGACATTCCGGGGCGGGGCGCTGGCGCGGATCTTCATCACCACGACCGGCCGCGCGGGAATTCGTCGATTCTTTCCGCCCCATCCCGCCCGGGCGGGATATCATTCTCCATCAGCATGAACGCCATCATCCTCTCCATCGGCGACGAGCTCGTGCTGGGGCAGACGGTCGACACCAACTCGGCGTGGATCAGCCAGCAGCTCGCCACCGTCGGGTGCCCCGTCGTCGCGCACATGACCGTCGGCGACGATCAGCGGGCGATCGAGCAGGCCATGCTCGAATCGGTCGGGCGCTGCGATTTCCTCATCGTCACCGGCGGGATCGGGCCCACCGAGGACGACCTCACGCGCCAGGCGCTGGCGGCGGTCATGAAGGCGCCGCTGGAACTGCACGAGCCGTGGCTTATGCGCCTCAAGGAATACTTCCAGCGCCTCGGCCGGGCGATGCCGGTCACGAACTCGATCCAGGCGATGCTCCCGCGCGGCGCCGCGATCATCGAGAACACCAACGGCACGGCCGCGGGCATCGATGCGAATTTCGTCTCCGGGGATCAGAAGACCATCTGCCGCGTCTTCGTCATGCCCGGCGTGCCGAAGGAAATGAAGGGTATGTTCACGCAGGACGTGCTGCCGCACGTGGGCAAGGCGGGCGGCGGGGGAGGAGCAGGGGCGGTGATCCTGTCGCGCACGCTGCACACGTTCGGCGTGGGCGAGAGCACCGTCGCCGAGCGGCTCGGCTCGCTCATGATGCGGCAGCGCAACCCATCCGTGGGCACGACCGTCGCCAACGGCGTCGTCTCGCTCCGCGTCAACGCCCGCTACGGCTCGCACGAGCAGGCCGCGGCCGAGCTGGAGAAGACCGTCGCCGCGTGCACGGCGGCGCTGGGCGAGCTGATCTACGGTTACGACGAGCAAACGCTGCAAACACAAGTGGCCCACGTGCTGCACGATCGCGGCCTGTGGGTGACGGTCGCGGAGAGCTGCACGGGCGGATGGCTGGCGAAGATGCTGACCGACGTGCCGGGCTCCAGTCGTTATTTCTCGTTCGGCTGGGTGACGTACGGCAACGACGCGAAGCAGGCGCTGCTCGGCGTCTCACCGGCGCTGCTCAACCAGCACGGCGCGGTGTCCGAAGAGGTCGTCACCGAGATGGCCCGCTCCGCCCTGCGCCACGCGGCGGCGGACTACGCGCTGGCGATCTCCGGCATCGCCGGCCCCGAGGGCGGCACGCCGGACAAACCGCTCGGCACCGTCTGCATCGCCCTGGCGAGCGACGAGGGCACGACCGCTCGAACGTTTCGCTTCCCCGGCGACCGCGACTTCATCCGCGACCGCTCGGCGAAGATGGCGCTGACGATGCTGCGGTTCAGGCTGCTGGGGAAGGCGATGCCGTTCTGAGGGCAAGCACGAAATCCGAAGCACGAAGCA
>JBAUGM010000246.1:0-21936 GCA_049679725.1 Tepidisphaeraceae bacterium | reverse complement strand
TGCTTCGTGCTTCGGATTTCGTGCTTGTTCGGCGCCTACACCGTCAACCGCAGGATTCCCGCGATCCGCACCGCCATCGGGTTGGTCAGGACGGGGAACAGGTTGGTGTCCAGCGTGGTGATCAGCGTGTCGCCGAAGTCGCCGGCGGGGGTGCTGGTCACGAAGTTGTCGAAGTAGTCCTCGACCGTGCCGTTGCCCGGCGAGGTCCCGCTCGTGCCGCCGCGGGCGGCGTACTGGCGGGAGAGGTAGTCGGTGTAGCTGACGTAGTCGCCGCCCGGGATGTTCTTGCCGCCCGGGAAGACCCCGTTGTCCGCCTGGAGGATCGGGCCCGCCAGCGTGCCGACGATCGGGAACAGCCCGCGGCCGGAGTTGAGCAGGGCGAGCTGCTGCGTGTTGAGCAGCTTCACCAGCGCGGTCCCCTCCGACGCGATTGACGCGTCGACGTCGAGCTGCTGCGCGTAGACGACGTCCTGGAAGACGTTGGCGATCACTTCTTCCTGAATCGTGAAGGTCGCGTCCTGGTGCACCGCCTCGTGCGCCACGATGGCCGACAGCGCGGCGAAGTGCTCGCCCTGGAAGCCCGGCTTGATCCGCATCCGCAGCCGCCCGTTGTCCAGCACCTGCGTCTCGGCGATGACGGCGTTGTCCGTCGTCGTCTGGAAGGCGAGGATCGTGTACGGCGAGCCGGAAAGGTTGTCGCCGGTGAGGTACGTCGTGATCGCGCTCTCCGCCATCGTGCCGGTGAGCGAGACGAGTGCCGCGCGAAGGTTGTGATCGGGAACGCGCTGGCGGTTCGTCGCGTCGTCGTAGATGTCCAGCGCTTCGTCGCGCTCAGCGGTGGTGATGAGGCCCTTGGTGACCTTGGCGTCGAGGAACGCCGTCAGGTCCGCCGTGACCGTACCCTCGGGGATGGCGCTGCCGGCGTCGATCGGAGCCGAGGCGGTGGGGTACAATGCGGTGCTCAGCAGGTCAACGTTCGTCGGGCGGAACGCGCGGCTGGCGAGCGTGAACCGCTCCTTGTTCTGACCGCGCGGGCTGCGCACGATCTGCTCGGCGACGGCGGAGCCGTCCGACTGGTTCGTGAGCGACCCGGCGTAGAAGTAGATGCGCCCGCCCTTGCGCATGAGCCGGTCGGTCGTGATCTCGATGATGCCGTACGTCTCGCCCGGGATGTCGACGACCTTCACGTCGACGATGTTGATCACGAGCTTCTTCTGCCCGCCCGTCAGCGGGTTGACCGCGTACCCGCGCACCTGGATCAGGTTCGGGTCGGCGATGTTCACTTCCTCGCTGAGCGGGATCTTGATGACCGACTGGTTCGTCGAGAAGCCGCCCGCCGACGCGTTGCGGACCTTGATGTTCGCCTCGTTGATGACCGCCGACATCAGCTCGCGGCGTTCGAGCTGCTCGAGCATCGGGGGGCGGACGGCGGTAGCGCTTTCAGACCGGCGGGTGGACGCGTATCGCATAATCTCCTCTGCAAAGGTGAAAGTGGGACCGACGATTTATATCGGGCTCAGCTACGGCTGCAAACTATCGGAATCGCTTTGGCAGCAAAAAGAACATCGCCTGCGGTAGCACGGACCATACCCCAAAACCACGCGCGCGGCGGGAGCCCTCGACGCTAAGGTGGGCCGTCGCAGCCGATTGTTACGTCCGAGAACCTTTTCATCCCGCATAAACGATCTGGACGATAGATCGGACGATGCCGGGCATTTTCTCGACGCTGAAACCCCGATTCCCGCTCGCCGCGCTCGTCCGGCGCCTGCGACTGAGCTTGCGGCGAAGGCGTGCGGCGGACGGTCGCGCCGTCGACGTCGTCGACCTGCTCGGCCGCAAGCCGGTCAACCTCGACACCCCCGAATTGCAGCGTTTTCTGGCCGATAAGGTGGTGCTCGTGACCGGCGCCGGCGGGAGCATCGGCTCGGAGATCTGCCGCCAGAGCATGAAGTTCTGCCCCAGGCGCCTGGTGCTCGTCGAGCGCGCCGAGAACGGGCTGTTCGAGATCGACCGCGAGCTGCGCCAGCAATGGCTCGGCGCCGACATCCGCCCGTGCGTTGCCGATATCTGCGACGCGACGCGCGTGCGCGAGATCTTCGACGCCGAGAAGCCCGACGTCGTCTTCCACGCCGCCGCCCACAAGCACGTCCCCATGATGGAGCTGAACCCGGGCGAAGCGGTGAAGAACAACGTGTTCGGCACCAAGACCGTCGCCGACGCCGCCGTGGCCGCGGGGTGCGACGCGTTCGTGATGGTCAGCACGGATAAGGCGGTCAATCCCACGAATGTGATGGGCGCAACAAAGCGGTGCGCGGAGTTGTACGTGCAGTCGCTGAACGAAGGGCAGAAGGCAGAGGGCAGAAGGCAGAATCAGACGGGGGCGGAAACGTCGTCTCCGATTCTGCCTTCTGCCTTCTGCCCTCTGCCTTCGAGGACGCGTTTCGTCGCCGTCCGCTTCGGCAACGTCCTGGGCTCCTCCGGCAGCGTCGTTCCCATCTTCAAGCAGCAGATCGCGCTGGGCGGGCCCGTCACCGTCACGCACCCGGAGATGCGTCGCTACTTCATGACGATCCCCGAGGCCAGCCAACTCGTGATGCAGGCCGGCGCCATCGGAAAGGGCGGCGAGATCTTCGTGCTCGACATGGGCGAGCCGGTCCGGATCCTCGACCTGGCGGAGGAACTCATCCGCCGCAGCGGGTTGCGCGTCGGCGACGACATCGCCATCGAGTTCAGCGGCATCCGTCCCGGCGAGAAGCTGTACGAAGAACTCGCCAACGACAACGAGGAAACCCGCCCGACCTCGCACGCCAAGATCCGCGTGTGGGAGCTGCCGACGGCGAGCCAGGCGCAGGTGAAGCGAATGCTCGACCTGCTGGGCAGGGTGACCGACGCGCCGCGCGAGCAAGTGGTGCAGGCGCTGCGGCAGGTCGTCGCTGAATATCTACCCAACAGCAAAAGCGCCGTCCCGTCCGATGCCGTCGAAACGCTCCCCCTGCGCCCCATCGCCGGCAGTCGAGCGGCATAAAGGTGGGTTCAGAGCAACTCGCGGAACTGATCCTGTGACAGCCCGGCTTGGCGCAGGATGCTCATCAGCGTTCCGCGCTTCACGTCGCGCGGGTGCATCGGCACGTCGGTCATGCGCCGGGTGGTGGGGTGGAGCAGGTACAGGTGGCTCCCCCGCTGATGATGCTGCACGAATCCCCCGCGCTTCAAGGCGTTGACGACCTCGACGGGCCGGAGCTGCGGCAGACGGCTCACGCCGCCACCGTCGCTTTAACCTGAACGACAGCCCTGGTCTTGCGCGTCGGCTCGGGCTCGACGGGAACGGGCTGGCCGGCTTTGATCAACGCTTCCACCCAGCCCTCGACGCACTCGCGCCCCATCGCGACGGCCTCTTCGTAAGTCTCGCCCTGCGTCGCGCAGCCGAGCGTCGGGCAAGTAACGACGTATCCGCCCTCTTCGGCGGGCCGGATTTCCAGCGTGTAGGTCCGGGTCGAGACATGGACGCGAGGGGCTTTGCGGCGGGACTTCATGCTGACATTCTATCAACTTTCGGCAGGGCGAGGATGAGTTGCGCAACCGTCCGATAATGCTCAAGCCTTGGACGGCATCGTTCCGATAGTCGTAACGGAACCCTCATCACCGGGAGGCGTCCGTGGATCAGAAGCCGTCAAGCGACTCACGTTTAATCGCGAGCATTCCGATGCCCGAGCAACGTCTGCAAGATCTGCTCGCCAGCACGCCTGAGCAACTGGCGAAGTACGACATCGCCGAGATGAACCTCCTCTGCGCCACCGGCCTGCCGGGCGCGGAGGACTTGGACATCGCGGCGTGCATGCGCACGTTGGACCTGTGGGCGGGGCACGTGCGACAAAAGACGATCGAGAAGGCTCGTCTCTTTCATCGCAATCGGGAACTTTGCCAGAACTCCGAATCCATCTTCCGCATGAGAATTCTGATTGAGACGCTCCAGAAGGATTTTGGCGTTCACTACAACCCCGACCGCGCCCTGACCATGGTCGACGAAAAGCTCGCTTCGGCCCTGGAGCTTCTGGATTCTCGTGATGCATTGCTTCACGGATTGCTGGGCCCAACCCGTGCCGGCACCTGCAGCAACATGCCGGTGCTGTACGTGGCAATTGGGCGACGTCTCGGCTACCCCGTTCACCTCGCCTACAACCCCAATCACGTCTACGTCCGTTGGGAAAGTCTCGATGGCAAAGAACGATTCAACATTGATGGCAGTGGCAGCGGATGCAATGTTCATCCCGATGAACGTTACGCCCAATGGCCGTTCCCGCTTCCCGACTTCGCTCGTAACAGCGGTGCTTACCTTCGCAGCTTAACGCCTGCCGAAGAGTTCGCCCTGTTCATTTCCACGCGCGGGTGGGTGCTGTCAGCCCATCGCCGTTACGCGGAAGCCCTGCCGTGCTGCATTACGGCTTCGGTCTATGCGCCAAAGGACCCTTTTTATCCCCGTTTGACCGCGCGCATGGTGGGTGGTTGGCTTCGGGCGCTGTACGAGAAAAATCCTGCCTCACTCAACAACGCGCATTTCCGCCCGGATCCTGAGCGTATACATGATTTCGCTCATGATCCGCGCGACTTGCTTCCGCCCGAACAAGCAGTCTTGGCGTTGACGGCGCTCGGCCGCTACTACGAGATCAAAAACGGCGAAGGCGTAGCTTTGTCGATGTACGCCGCTGCGCATCGAATGCACCCCACTCATCCGGGTCTGGCGGCGAATTTTCACAGGGCAGTTCGCACGATCGCTTCGCTGCCGGTTGATTTGCGCCCATCCATGACTCCATCTCTCCCTTCCGCGCCTGCCGCGTCAGCTTTACCGTTTGAAACGCGCGGCCTTCAACTGGAGCGCGCCGGCAAGCTTGGCGAAGCACAAATGATGTTCGCCGAAGCGCTCTTGCTGGAGCCAACCAATGTCCCGTGCGGCGAGTACCTTCATCGCGTGGTGCGGAAGCAAGTGCTCGATCGCGAGAAGGCCGGCACTCTCGGACTCATGCCCGGCCGTTTCTCACATGAAGACAAGGTGACTCGCCTGGCGTTGCGGCGCGCCGTGGTTTCCGCCGAATGGGCCCGGGTTTTGGCGTCGCGCGGTCACTTTGAGGATGCCGTGTTGGCCTGCGGTGAAGCGGTGCGACTTGACCCGGACCGCTCCGAATATCAGCTGCTCTGGCAAGGCGTGTCGCGGATGTTCGTTCAGCGGAATCCCACGTCGCCTCGCGTGCTATCGGCGCCCATTCTGCCCCCATCGACGGTAATCAGTCTATCCCCGCGCAGCGAAAACCGATTAATCCCCAAGGAGCTTGTGTCATGTTAAACGATCCGAGCACGTTCGCAGGTCGCGACGACCTTTACCGGCCGAAACAGAACGGCGCGAGCGATATATCTGCTCCTCCGATCGAGCTACGGCAGCGCTACATGGACCCGCAAGCGGGACTATGGCTGAGCGAAGACCCGCTGGAACCGGAAGAAGGCGGCGACATCAACCCCCGGCGGTACGTCTTCAACAACCCGGTGAACCTGCGGGATCCAACCGGCATGTCGCCGTTCATTCAGGGAGGTACGGGATTCGATTCTTCATCGAATTCTGGCGGGATCGATCATCAAGCGTACACCAGCGGACTTGGTTTGGGATGGTTGGGCGCGCCTTGGGGGAACTATGTCTCCCGAATCGATAGCCCGACTGTCAACCCAACTGCCAATGGTTTTACGGCGCGAGGTGGACCGGCAACACTTGGTCAGCATGCCTTGGGCGGTACCACGAGCAATTTCGTTTCGGCAAGCACCAACTGGCGCGGCGCAGCGGGTTTCGAAGGACAACTGTCGTATATCGACTTGGATGCCTACGACGGAAGGGTTTTCAGCAATCGGGAGATCAGGGCAAGCTTGAATGCAGAAGCTACGGCAAACCCCAATCTTTGGTCGCGGGTGGACGCGTGGAAAAAGATGCAGCATGCCGAGAGCGAAGTCCTGCTGAGGTCACCGGTACCAGCAAATGCGGTGAGAAGTGCTCCGGCGGTGATGGCGCAGCGAGGGGTCAACGTCGCATCGAAGGGACTGTTCGCATACTCCATAGGTGCGTCCGCATACGACCTCACATACGCCGCCGGGCTCAGCCACCACCTCGGCACGTCGGAACCGCTTAGAGACGAAGTGGCAAGGCAAACTGGCGGTTGGGCAGGGGCGTATGCTCTTGGTAAGGGCGGTGCGCTGGTTGGGACTGCTCTCGGAGGCCCGGTAGGAGGCTTCGTCGGTGCCGTCATTGGCGGAGGGCTCGGATTTTACCAAGGTTCGAATGCCGCCACCGTGCTGCGCCATGCGCGCGATCTCATGCGCCCGCCAGCCGGCTCAATGGCCGCTCAGGTTCCTCAAATCAAGTATGACATGCGGTTGTACACCGACAGCGAGATGCAGTATCAGCGGACTTACAATACCGGCGAATACATGAAGACGATGGACCCCCAGCGTTGGCAACAATTGCACGATCGGTTGAGTAAAAAGCCCTCCGGGATTCCGTTCCGACCGCATATCATCGACTGGAACGCTGGTAACGGTCGGGGAGCGGTGGTACCCGTAGAGTAATAGGCAACCAGCGTAGTCACCGTTCCGCTCCGCTTCTTACGAACGTTATGGCAACGAAGATCTCCGAAAACGAAGTTTTGATTCTTAAGGACGGTCACCGGGAAATGCTGCGATTGGATCGCGGAGAACAAGATAACCGCAAGATCAGATATCGCGTGACGTTTCTCGCGATCACCGAACGAGAATGGGAAGAGGTGTACGCTCGTGATCCCCGAGACGTTGCCTGGGTTCTTCAATGTCAGGAAAATGGGCAAACCTTTCCATTTTCCTATTTCACTCTCTTGTGGCATCCGGAAGATCGCACGATCGTGATGATGGCGACAGGTTTTCGCACGATGCCTGACGGTTTATGGTCTACTGTGAAACGATGGATTGGACTGCGAGCGGCTTCCATCCAGCGGGAAAGAGCACGTTTGGGCTGGCGAAGGTTAAGCAAAAGCTTCGTTCAGAAGAAACTTCGCAGCGGAAACCGACAAGACGTCGAAGAAGCCCTATTGGAAATACAACATTTTTCTTCCTCCATCCAGGCACCATGGGCTTCGGATACGCTACTTAAGTATGCAGAGGATCCCGACATGGTTCTACGCATGCAGGCTGTCGATGGTCTTGGTGAACTGGCAAGAGTACACGGCTACGTAGATCGTGGCCGCACGATTCCCGCGTTAGACAGGGCGTTGAACGATCCCGTCGAGCGCATCCGACAGCTTGCGGCCCAATCGCTGGATGAGATCAAGCGGTTTGGGCTCTGAGGCGGCCATTGGCCCCCACTGTCCCATAACGCTCAAGTCTTTCACCTCGCCCCGACGATGAATCAGATAGGGATCAGGGCAATCCCATGCAACTTTACGGCAAGCGGCCGACGGATTGGCCGCGCGACAGTCAGCCAAGGAAGGTCTGGCATGCGAACGATCGCCATCATCAATCAAAAGGGCGGCTGCGGGAAGACGACGACGAGCATCAACCTCGCCGCGTGTCTCGCTCGTCTCGGTCAGAAAACACTTCTCGTCGACATGGACCCGCAAGGCCACTGCGGCGTCGGCTTGGCGGTGCCGGAAGAGCAGATCGAGCGCACGATCTACGACGCGCTGATCGAGGAGAACGACGGGCGCGTCGCGAAGGTCAGCGAGGTGATCTGGCAGATCGCCAGCGATTTCGACCTGGCGCCGTCGAACATCCGGCTGGCGGCGTTCGAGCAGGTGTTCGCGGGGCGCGTGGGGCGCGAGGATCGTTTGAAGCTGGCGCTCGACTCCGTTCGCAACAGTTACCAGTGGGCCATCCTGGACTGCCCGCCGAGCGTCGGGCTGATCACGTTCAACGCGCTGCGCGCGTGCGATGAAGTGATCGTCCCCGTCGAAACCGGATTCTTCAGCCTGCACGGGCTGACGAAGATGATGGAGACGCTGGAGATGATGAAGGAGCGCTGCAGCAACGAGATCCTCATCCGCGTGCTGCCGACGCTCTACGACACGCGCACCAAGCTCGCCCGCGAGGTGCTCTCGGAACTGCGCAACAAGTTCCGCGACTACCTCATGGAGAGCACCGTCAACTTCAACACGAAGCTGAAGGAGGCCGCGAGCTTCGGCCAGCCGATCACGGAGTACGATCCGGGCTCGCGCGGGTACAAGGATTTCGTCAACCTCGCCCGCGAGCTGATGGGCCATCGCCCGTCGGAGATGGAAGCGACGCCGAGCGAGCGCCTCAGTCGCCCGGCCGAGCTCGTGCAGCGCGCCAAGCAGCTCGCGCAGCTCACGAACTTCCAGTTCGGCCGCAACACGATCCCGACGCAGCCGGGGACAACGCAGCCGGCGACGTCGCAGCCGCAGCACCAGCCCGCGTCCGTGCCCGCCACTGCTACCGCGACTGCCGTCGCGCCGGCGCAGCATCTGGAAACGGTCACTGCCGTCGCGCCGCGCATCGCGGAGGTCGAGGCGACTCGCGCTCGCGCGTCGACCCCCGTCGCGCAGCAGCAGACGCATCAACCGAAAACCACGGCCCAGAAGATCGACGAGTTCTACGGCGTGAAGCAGGTCGGCGACGAAGTCATCTTCGCCGCGAAGTTCACGGATGCCCGCAAGGTCCTCATCGCCGGCGACTTCAACAACTGGATGCCCGCCTCCACGCCGATGCACACGAACGGCGCCCCGGGCGTGTGGGTCACGAAGCTCCCGCTCGCCCCCGGCCGGTACCGCTACCGGTTGGTCGTCGACGGAAAGTGGCTGACCGATCCGAATAACAAGTACGTCGAAACGAACCAGTTCGGGGAGCTGAACAACGTGATCGAAGTCGCCTGAGCGCGCTTACGCAGCATGGGCGTCTCGCCCATGTCTTTCATGTGTACGACGGAAAAGAACATGGGCTCCGGCGCCCATGCTACGCGGAACAGAAGACATGTCTGATCAAGATCCGAAGCCGCACCGCCCCCTCAGCGAGATCAGCCACCTGTTCCTCAGCAGCATTCGCGATGCGGCGGGCAACGGCGCGCCGCGCCCGCAGCGCACACCGCCCCCGTTCCCTCCGAAGGCGAACGTGAGCATGGACCTCACGCCCGAAGAGTACGCGCAGGTCTTCGGCAGCGCGACGCCGGACGCGACCCTGCCGGCCGAGGGCGACCAGATCGCACCGGTGACGGCGATCATCGGCGCGCACCTTAACGGCAAACAGTTCGACCGCGTGAAGCAATACGCCCGCCATCTCGCCGGGCCGCGCAAGCGAATCGGCCTGATCGAGGCGGATGCGTCGGAGTTCCGCCTGATGTGCTTCGACGGCACGATCGGCGCGAGCGTCGCCGAGGTCGAGGCGCCGGCATCGGAGTCGTACGACCCGCGGCGCATGGCGGAGGCCATCGCGGAGCTGAACTGGGACGTCGATCGCTGGCTGCTGTTCCTGCCCAACCCGCGCAGCCCCGAGTCGCGCGGCCTGCTCCGCGAGGTGACCGACTGGGTGCTGCTCAGCACGTGCGACCACGACGGCGTCGTTTCCTGTTACCGCACGTTGAAGGGGTTGGTCGACACGCGCTCGCCCGCCGACCGGCTGGTCGAGCGGCCGCGCCTGTCGCTGGCGCTGGTCGATTCGCCCGATGCCGAATCCGCCGACCGCGTTTACCGCAAGCTCGCCAGCGTCTGCCTGCAGTTTCTCGATTGGCCGCTGCCGTCGCAGGTCGTCGTGCGCGCGGCGAACGAGGTCGCCGAGCACCTCGTCGTCTGCTGCCGCCCGACGCGCGACAAGGCGCAGCTCGGCACGGCCCCGCAGTGGGAGATCATCGGCGAGTTCCTCGCCAAGGCGAAGCCGCCGGAGCCCATGGCGCCCGAGGAGCACCTCGACGCGATGACTGCGAACGCTCCGGCTGCGGTCGATGTCGAGCCCGCGCTGCCCGACGTTCCGCCCGCGGTTTCGGCCGCGCTGGCACAGCAGGAAGAGGAGCCGATGCGCATCGCGCCGCCGCAACCGCTGCCCCCTCAATCCCCGCCGATGCAATCGCCGCTGCGGCAAGCCCCGATCGTGTCGAAGCCGCTCGTCGACTCCTCCGCCGACGACGTGATCGACCTGGCCGCCGACGAAGCGGTCCTCTCCGCGATCCTCCGCCACCGAGCCGGCGAACTGGTTGAGTGCCCGATCGTCCCGCCGATGTGCGACAAGGCGAAGCTCGCGGTCGCGCGCGACCGCCGAATCGTCCTGATCGGCGAGGCCGGTCACGGTCTCGCGGACCTCCGTGCGATCGGCCGCG
Source organism: Tepidisphaeraceae bacterium (assembly GCA_049679725.1). Taxonomy (GTDB): domain Bacteria; phylum Planctomycetota; class Phycisphaerae; order Tepidisphaerales; family Tepidisphaeraceae; genus DASYWJ01. Next base: position 11,609 of record JBAUGM010000246.1, on the reverse strand, counting down.
CGTATCAGTGGCTCGTCGAGAACCGCAACCTGATCGCGATGGCCGTCCCGCAACTGTCGATCGACGCGCACCAGATGCCGCAGCTCAGCCTCCTGGTCGACCATGCCGACGCCAGCGCCGCCACGCTTCAGCCGATGCTGCAGAGCGGCAACGTGACGATCGAAACCTACCGCAAGCTGAAGTGGGGCGGGAAGACAGGATTGCTGCTGGAAGCGGCGTAACCTAGTTGGATACAATTCGGATACTGTGACGCGCGCCGCGCCTACCAATCCGGACACCATTCCCGCCGACTGGCTCGAGGAGTTCGAGGCGGCGCGCCGCCGTCCGCTCGAGCAGCGGATGCGCTACGCATTCGTCCGCACGTACAAGCCTATCCTCGACGACGCCGACTACCGTTCCTTCGACACGATGGAGCAGTACCGCCGTTGGTGTGAAGCAAACCTTCCCGACTGGTTAGGTTATGGCCGCGTTTGAGTATCGGCAGGCGCAGGAGATCCGTGACGCGTTGGCTACGGAACAGATGACCTCGCGTCCGGAAGCAACTGCTGCTTCTCCAAGAACGCGCAGATCGCATCCTGCGCCTTCTCCCGCCATTGCGGCATCTGCTGCGTGAAGCCGTGCGAGCCGCCGGGCACGGTCGTCAGCTCGCACTCGTTTCCACGTGCCACCAGCTTGTCTCGCAGCGCGACGGCGTGCCGATGCGGCACGGTCGCGTCGGCGTCGCCGTGGAAGGCGATGACCGGCGGCATCGTCTTGTCGAGTTGATGGACCGGCGAGAGCGCTTCGGGATCTCCGCCCATGCGCGCGGCGAAGTGGGGGAAGGCGGTATCGCTCGCGGCGCTGATCAGCACGAGGGCGGCGGGCTTCGTCGTGGGTGAATCCTCCGCCCGCGAGCCCGGCGGGGCCTTCTCGATGGCCGTCCAGAGCGCCAGATGTCCCCCCGCGGATGAACCGCCCACGACGAGGCGCGACGGGTCGATGCCGAGCTCGGTCGCGTGATCCTGGATCCATCGGATCGCCGCCCGGGCGTCGGAGACGGATTCCTTCGCGGTCGTGCCGAAGCGATCGCGGGTGCGGTAATCGGGCGCGATCCCGACCAGTCCCCACTTGGCCGCCGTCCGCGCCCATCCGGCGGATCGTTCCGGCGTGCCGCGGTTCCACCCGCCGCCGAAGAAGAACACGAACGCGGGTCGGCGGTCGTCCGGTTTCCAGTGCTTTGGCTTGAACACGAACAAGCGCAGCGGATCAGGCTTCGCATCGCGATAGACGTGTGCATCGGCGCCCGCGATCGACTGGGGCGTCGTCTCGAGACCTGTCGTCGGTCGCGTTGTCGCGCTTTGCGCGCTGGCCGCGCTCGAGGTCATGGTCAGGATCAGCGATACGATGACGGGCAGCGCGGTTCGCATTCGTTCCTCACTTGTTCTCGGCGCCGAAGCGAATCAAATACGCCAACTCCGACGGCCCGGGCGTGGGCTTGTAACGCAGGTAGAACAGCACGATCCGGTCGCGCACGACCGGCGCATACGGCGCGAGCTGGAGCCAGTTGGCGGGATGCCCCAGGTGCGTTGGGCGCAGCTTAGTCGACCCGCCCACGTCGCAGAACAGCACGCCGTTGTCGAGGCGGGCGATGCCGTGCTCGACGGTCTTGCCGAACCGGGCGATGTCGTCGCGGGTGAAGACTTCGCTGTCGGCGGCGAGCAGGGTGGGGAACGACATCGTCAGGCTGCCGTGCGATGTGTCCTCCGCCGATTGTGGGGCGGGTTGTGTTGTCGTCACGGGATGGAGCGGGAGCCAGTACGGCCAGACGTACGCGCCATCCTCAGTGACCCCAAGACGTCGCTTGATGTACTGGGCGAGCGCGCGGGAACGGTTCAGATACTTCTCGTCCTTCGTGACGCGATACGCCGCGTACAGGGCACGGCCCATCCCGCTCAGCCGGTTGCCCGGCTGCGGCTTGCCTTCGCTCGATGCTTCTTCGCCAAGCATGATGTAGTGCGCCTCGCCCTCGCCGGGGCCGTCGCGCCAGGCGTCGTCGTGGATGGCGAGGCTTTCCAGCGCGGGCGCGATCGTCTGCTCGAGATCGCGGAGGAGCGGCTCCGGGACGGTCGGCATGGTCCGCGCGACGTGCACGGCGTCGAGCATCGGGTAGACGATCATCCCCGTGTGCACCATGAACAGCGCCTGCTCGCCCTTGCGGTAGCCATCGGAACTCCAGGCCGCCGCGACCCGACCGTCGTACAGCTTCAGCCCCGTGCGATCGTCCCGCACCGCCAGTGCGGCCTGAATGCAGCGGAGGTTAGCGGCGAGGTATTTCGCGTCGCCGGTAGCGCGGGCCATCTCGTTGAGCGAGACCATGCGGTACGACAACCCCCACGCCATCGCGCCGCGCTGGTTGTTCAAACCCTTCAGAGCGCCGTCGAGCTTCCCGCCGAGGTAGAGGTCGTCGTAGCGCTGCGGCGTCGCGTATTCCGCGAGCGCAGGCGGGGACGCGACGCGCGGGAACTTCTCTTCGAACGCCTTGACGTACGCCTGATCCGCCGCGTCGTCCGCCCGCGCGGTCCCATGGACAAGACCAAAAAGGACAACGGCGACGGCAATGATCGTGCGAAGTGCGTTCATTCCGCGTTCTCCGGCGGGGGCGGGGCGAGATCCTCGACTTCGCCGCCTTCGCGGGCGCCTTCGAAGTCCATCAGGAAGTGAATGCGCTTCATCTGCTCGTCGCCGATGCGCTTGCGGAGCAGGTGGCGCGCCTTGCGGATCCCCGTGCGCCGCGAGACGTGCGTGATGATGATGTGCTGATTCTTGAGGTTCGGGAACAGCTCGACGAAATGGTCGAGGTGCAGGTGCCGGCCGTGCTTGGCTTTGTTCTTGTGGTCGGGCTCGAAGAAGGTGATCTCCGTGAGCAGGATCTCGGCGTTGACGACGTCGGGCTGTTCGAACACCGTGCCCGCGGCCGTGTCACCGAGGAACGTGACGAGCGGGACCTCCAGACGATACTGAATCTCGACCCCGCGCTTCCGCATCTCCGCCAGCTCCGGGCCGGGCGTGCCGATGTACTCCTGCTTGAGCTTCTCGCGGACGCTGACGAGGGAGTAGCCGAGGCTCGCGCCGCCGTGGTGCGTGGCGAAGGCGCGGATGACGAAATCACGCCGCACCTCGTGCGTCTGGCCCGGCGCCATCGGGATCAACTGGTACGGCGTGCCCTGTCGCTCGACGTCGCGCCACGTGCGCAGCAGCCGATCGACGCCCGGCGCCAATTCCTGCGGCAGCAGCACCGTCCCGGGCTTCATCCCCTGGAAGTAGCGCTGCGACAGGTAATAGGGCAGCCCCGCGAGGTGGTCCATGTGCCCGTGCGTGAGGCACACGATGTCGCTCGTCAGCGCGAAGTACGGGCAGCGACCGATGTCGAAGCAGACGTTCAGCTCGGGGATCTGGCAGACCGTTTCCTCGCCGGCCACGCTGTAGCCGAGGACGTGAAGCTGGTTCAGGCCGATCCTGGCGAACTTCTGGACGAGGACCTGCTTCTCGATCTTCGGCTGCGTTGCGGGCGGCTTGTTTTCGGGGGCGTCTGCCATCGCGGCGAATCGTACGGGGGATACGGAGCCGGGCAAGTGGTCGAGAAGTTCCGACGACTCAGGCCGCGGGATTGGAGCGGGGCGTGCGGATGAGCGTTTCCGCCGGGATGCCTAGTTGCTCGTGCAGCCGCCGGATCATGGGAAGCGTAAGGCTTCTTTTGTAGTTCAGCACCTCGGCAACGCGCGCGCGGCTGCCGATGAGGGGCTCAAGATCGCGGCGCGTCACGCCGCGTTGTTCCATGGCGAAGCGGATCGCCTCCACGGGGTCAGGCGCATCGATGGCATGATGGCGTTCTTCCCACGCCTCAACCAGCGTTGTCAGGACGTCTAGCCGGTCCCCCTCAGACGTGTTCGGGCGTGCGCCCATGAGTCGGTCGATCTCCTTGAGCACTCTGCGGTAGTCGCGATCGGACTTGATCGGCTTGATCTCCATCGCATCACACCTCTTCGACGTCAATTGCGTCGTACGCCCGATGCGTACCGACGAACCGCACATACATGATGCGGTACGGATAGTTCACGCGCACGACCAGTCGGTACTTGTTGCCGGCGATGTTGAACACCACTCGGCTGTTACCGACGATGCTGGCACTGCGGAACGACGCTTTCACCTCCGAAGGGCTCGCCCAGTCGGCGCGGGCCGCCTCGCGAAACCATGCCTTCAAGGGTTGCTCCGCATCGCGGCGGCCCGGCCTCTCCCAGAACGCTCGAAGCGCCTTTCGCGAGATGATCCTCATACCCCGCCGGAATTATGCCTTGGTCCCGCGGTGGGAGCAAGAGAATCACTTGCTGATTCAAATGCTTCTCCCGCATCGCCTTGAAATTGACTCGACGTCCCCCTTTCACAGCGTCGGCAGCTTGGGGCGGGCGCCGTTTCACACGCCCAAAGCTGCGGCTTGCCGCCGCGTGATTTATAAGTTACACTATGGCGACGATGGAACTGCTCCGCTACGTCACGGCTGACGGCCGTGACGTACTCGGCGACTGGTTGAGCGGCCTTCGAGACGCGCGAGCGCGAGCCAAGGTCGCTATCCGGCTGGCTCGGCTCACGGCGGGCAATTTCGGGGATTGCAAACCGCTGCGCGATGGCGTCTGGGAACTGCGAATCGACTGGGGACCGGGATACCGCGTCTACTACGCGATGGCGGGAAAGGCGTGCGTCCTGCTGCTCTGCGGCGGCGACAAGCGCAAGCAGTCAGGTGACATCAAAGCGGCGGTCGAGTTCTGGCTCGATTACAAGCGAAGGACGACCAAGCCATGAAGCGCAAGCCGGCCATCTCTCACCATGACGCGATCGTTCGTGAGCTCCGGGACGATCCCAAGTTCGCCGCCGAATACCTCAAGGCTGCGCTGGAAGAATCGGACGAACCCAAGGTGCTGCTGATCGCCCTCCGGCAGATCGCCGAAGCCCGCGGCGGCGTCGCCAAGGTGGCTGCGGCCGCCGGCATCGAACGCGAGAGCCTTTACCGCGCTCTGTCTGCGCGGGGCAACCCGCGCCTGTCCACGCTCGTGGCGGTGACGAAGGCGATTGGCCTGAAGCTCACCGTTGAGGCTGCCTAACCGCCGTCGGGTCCGACCTCGCGCACGCCCAGTACGTGCAGTGTGACCGTGTTGTCTCGGTCCATCGTCTGCCGGACTTCCACGAATCGCCGGTTGGATTCTGCCGACACCGCGGGAATTTCGATGAATCGGCGGCCGCTCCCGCCGATCGACGTCAATGCATCGGCGATTGCCAGCAGGACATATGGGTATTGTGTCAGGCCGGTCGACATTCGCCGGCGGCGCTCGCCGTTGACCACGTACCAGATCGGAAGGTCACTCGCGCCGTTCGGGAACGTCAGGAACGAATCGTCTGTCGGCCAAGGGATGGGCTCGTACTCGTAGCGCTCGCTCAACTGCGCTTCGGCCTCCGCCATCCCCTCGCGCTCTTCCTTGAGTTCAGCGTCGAAATCCCAGCGGACGTCGTGCGGGATTCCGAACACGATGGCGGACGCATTGTCGGCCAAAGCGCGTTCCAGAAGGATCTGGACGAACCTGCGAAACGGATCGTGTTGATCCCGCAGCCGCGATCGCCGTCGGAAGATACGGGGGATGTCCATGGAGGCGTTTCCGCCACCAACATACCCGCTGTCGCCTCTCCCGGCGTGAACACTATTTGTAAATCAGGTGCTTCTCCCGCATCGCCTTGAATTGCGCCAGCGGCTCCTTCCACAGCTCCGGCAGCTTCGCGGGATCGTCCGTCGACTTCATCGCTTCCAGCACCTGCTTGTTGTGCAACAGCCGGACGACCTTGTCGACTTCGAACTTATCGCCGTGGATCTTGTGCAGGTGGTAGGCCATCGTCAGGCCGCTGCGGACGAGGTCGAGGTTGTTGCGGTCGGTCACGAGGATGTACACGCCCTGGCATTTCTGCGTCCCCAGCTTGCTGCCCTTGGCGGGGGTGAACTCGATGGGGATGAAGCGCAGGCCGGGGAGATTTGATGCGTTCAAAGCGGCCGAGAGCTTGCGGCCGTCGATCCAGGGGGCGCCGAAAGTCTCGAACGGTTGATCCGTGCCGCGACCGACGGAAAGGTTCGTCGCCTCGAGCAGGCAGACGGCCGGGTAGAGCGTGGCCTGCGTGAGGTTGCGCATGTTCGGCGACGGGTTGGTCCACGTCAGGCCGGTCGCGTCCCACCACATGTCGCGTTTCCAGTTTTCGACCTGGACGACGTGCAGGTCACAGTTGATGCCGCCGAACTCCTTGTTGAAGAGTTGCGCGAGCTCGCCGAAGGTCATGCCGTGGGAGACGGGGATCTGGCGGAACGCGGTGAAGCCGAGCTTGTCCTTGTCGGCGATGGGCCCGTCGACGATCAGGCCGGTGATCGGGTTCGGGCGGTCGAGGACGAAGATGGCGAGCTTATTCTTGGCCGCCTCCTCCATCATGATGCCCATGGTGGCGGAGTAGGTGTAGAAGCGCGCGCCGACGTCCTGGATGTCGAAGACGATGGTGTCGACGCCCTTGAGCATTTCCGCGGTGGGCCGGCGGGTTTCGCCGTAGAGGCTCCAGACTTTCAGGCCGGTCTTCTCGTCGACGCCATGGCCGACCTTTTCGTCGAGGTGGCCGTAGAGCCCGTGCTCGGGGGAGAAGAGGGCGACGATCTTCACGCCGTCGGCCTTGATCAAGAGGTCGATGATGTGGTTGCCGTCACGGTCGCGGGCGGTGTGGTTGGTGACGATCGCGAGGTTCTTGCCCTTCAGCGGGGCGAAGTCGTCGCGCTTCAGGACGTCAAGGCCGGTCAGCACGTCGGCGGGGGCGCCGGTCGATGATGCGTGGAGCTGGCAGACGAGCGCCAGCGTGACGAAGCAGGCGACGAGGACGGGGAAGAGTTCTTTCATGTTGCGAGATCCTTTGTTCAGTGGCATGGGCGTCTCGCCCATGCATTGAAGCGGGAAACATGGGCGAGACGCCCATGCCACTGTAAAGCGATTCAATTCGCCGCCGGTCGGGTGGTCGATACCCTGCCGAGCAGTGCTTCGGCAACCACGGTGGCGACCTTCCGCCGGAGGGGCGTGACGTTGCCCTTGCCGTCGGGGTGATTGCGGTTGGTGAGCAGGACGAAGTAACAGTCGTGCACCGGATCGACCCAGAGCATCGTCCCGGTCCAGCCGGTGTGACCGAACGTCGTGCCCTTGTCGAATCGGTCGCCGCGGGCGGAAGAGTACTTGCTGTTCGCGTCGAAGCCGTACGTGCGGCAGTTCGTGCCGTCGGGCATGCAGCGCGCCTTGGTCATCTCGGCGACGGTGGACTTCGACAGGATGCGCTTGCCGTCCAGTTCACCGCCATGGAGGAGCATTCGGCAGTAGCGGGCGACGTCGTCGGCGGTCGCGAAGACGCCCGCGTGACCCGCGAACCCTCCGAGTCGCTGGGCGCGGGGGTCATGTACGGTGCCGCGGATCATCTTGCCGTTCTCCTTCTCCGTCGGCGCGATCCGCGGGATCCACGCCGTGGGCGGCAGGTACGTCGTGTCTTCCATGCCGAGCGGCTTGAAGATCTCCTCCTTCGCGAACTCGCTCAGCGGCTTGCCGCTCACGGCGCGGACGACTTCCCCGAGCACCGCGTAGCACATGTCGGAATAGATGAAGTCCTTCCCCGGCTCGTACTTCAGCTTCAGGTCGAGGATCTTCTTCATCGACTCGGCCGGATCATCGGTGTAATCCTTCAGACTGTTGTCCGCGATCAGTCCCCCGCGGTGGAGGAGGAGTTGCTCGATCGTGACGTTCTCTTTGCCGTTGCTCGCAAACGCCGGCACGTACTTGGCCACCGGCGCTTTGATGTCGATCTTCCCGCGGTCGGCGAGGATCATGATCGACGTCGCCGTGCCGATTGGCTTGGAGAGCGACGCGAGGTCGAAGATCGTGTCTTCCGTCATCGGCTCTACCGCCGGCTCGACGGATCGGTTGCCGTACGCCTTGCGGTAGATCGTCTCATCGCCCCGGCCGATGAGCAGGACGGCGCCGGGGATCTCCTTCTTCTCGATCGAAGCCGCGATCAGGGCGTCCACCTGCTTGAGGTGGTCCATGTCGATCTTCGGACCATTGGCGATTGTCGTCGTGGTCATGGCGAGCAGGGGGATGATGAAGCAAAGGAGACGGGGCCGGGAAATCGATGTGGGCACCATGCCTGGCTACTTTACAACGGGTGCGTTAAAAAGCGATGGGGGAGGTGGCACGGGTTTTCAACCCGTGTCTTGTATTGCAAAGCACGGGTTGAAAACCCGTGCCACAAACAAATTCACGAATCTCTCAGGATGACGTCCCGAGTGACGAACTGCGCCTACCGCGCGCTCGACGCCGCCTTCGTCGGCGACTTGACGCTCCACCCGACCGGCTGCGTCCACGCCTGCTCCTTCTGATCCGTCAGCGTCGGCCGGGGGTGGGGTTTGCTCGACGTGACGATCGCGCGGACGTAAAGCTCCTCGCCGCTCAGCTTGTACGTCGGCTTCGCGCCTTCGACGGTGGCAAACGTCTTGCCGATCTCGTCGTGGTACTTCGCGGTGACGCGCAGCGGCTTGCCGTCCTTGTCGGTCACGGGCGTGCTCGTCAGGTCGTGCTTCATCGGCGTGCCGATGAAGGCGGTCGAGTAGGTGACGCCGTCCTCGGGCTGGATGTCGATCTCGATCGTCTTCGTGTCCGCGCTGTAGCGCACGTTGCTCAGCGTGACGCCGGTGGAGGCGTAGAAGTCGGCGTTGCGCATGCCGCGGATGAGCGACTCAGGGGTGAGATGGTGTGAGCGCACCATGATCCACCCGCGGCCGGGCGTACTGCGCTTGGCGCCATCGGTGTGGTAGTGGTGGCTGTCATCCGTGCCGATCCCGTAGAGCGGCGGGGCGTTGAGCCTGGCGAGGCGGATCGTGTTGGCGATGTCCCAGAGCTTCTCCATGGGCACGTGCGTCGCGTCGCCCGCCTGGTTCACGCCGGGGTGGCCGTTGAAGATCTCGAAGAATTGATCGGACACGACGGCGGCAATGTCCTCGGCGGTGATCGCCCAATGGAAGTTCGGGTGGTTCAGGTGCGGCAGGATCGCCTGCCCCGTCCGCTCCGCCTGATCGTTGATGGCGCGGAAGTTGTTCTCGATCGTCTCGCCCACGGTCGCGCCGGTCTGCGGCGTGATTATCTCCAGGATGTTCGTCGCGTTGATGTGGATCGGCAGATTCTTCGGCTTCCCCGTCTCGTCGTCGGCGGCAAGCTCGAATCGGGCGGAAATCTCTTCCGATGGGATCATGATGAAGGTGTTGCGCTCTTCGACCAGCGCACGGAACTCGCCCAGCGGCTTGAGGCGGACTTCGAGCGGGCCGCTCTCGCCTTGCCCGCGCGTCTCGACCCAGTTCGGGCCGAAGCGCTTCAGGTACTTCTCGTACGCGACCTTCATGTCCGGCCGCTTCGAGCCGACGAGCTTCTCCCACTTCTGGCCCTGCGCGAGGATGTTGTGATCGGAGAGGGCGAGGAAGTTATAGCCGCCCTCGCGGTACCACTCGGCGACCATCTCGGGGAAATCGTTGCCGTCGCTCCAGAGCGTGTGCGTGTGGAGGTTGCCCTTCCACCAGCGCGGCGGCGCGTCGGCCTCGACGGGGTCGGCGGCGCGCGTCGCCGAGGAGATGAATAGCAGGGCGAGAAGGGCGATCGCGTACGTGGGTGGCTTCATTGCCGTCACTAGGTTGCTCCAGATGGTGTGGGGTTCGACCACAATGTCCGCCGATGCGCCTGCCAAGTCAATCGTGACGGGCGATCAGCGCGAACTTGTCGCCCGCCCAGTGGCCTTCGTGGGATGGGCCGACGTTGACCCTGGCGGGGACTCCTCCCTGGGGAGGCCGATGCGCTTCAGCGCGTCATCGAGTCGCTGGTTGTAGCGCTCGCGCGCGTCCGATCTAAGCCAGTGGTAGGCCATCGGTTCGCCAAAGAGCACGAGGCGGCCGCCTGCCTGCGTGATCGTCGCCTGAAATCGGTTGGGTTCCGGCCGACGCTCCGGTGTTGCTTTCGTCTCGATGATCATGGGGATCTGCTGCTCGAACCGCTCGAGCTTTCGTCTCGCCGACGTCGGCATCAGCTCGTACGGCGAGAACGCGACATACATCGCGCTGTAACCGGTGAGGTCTTCATCGAGATTGTCCTCGCAGATGATACGGACGGGAAACCCGCGCGACGTGAGCATGTGCCACGCGCCGAACTGCGCGTCGTGAAGCCATTCCGACTTCTCGCGATAGCAGTAGTTCGCCCACTTCGAGACGAACAGGAGCACCGTCTTCTCGCGCGGCTCCCCCGCTCGCCCGTCGCGAGCGACGTCGAGCGGCGGCGTCGCGGACGCGATGCGATCGGCATACTTCCGCACCATCGGCCACGCCGACGGCAATCGCGGGTCGTACGAGAAATTCGCCAGCTTGATCCCCGCCCCCTGCGCCAGCGCCGCGTCCGCCAGCTCGACGAGCTGCGGCTCCGTGTACTTCAGCTGCTCGGTCAGCGCCGGCCCGTCGAACTCAAACGCGACGGGCAATCCCGTGATCCCCCGGAACGCCGCGACCGAAGCCGCCGCCATCCAGGCGTCGTCTTTCGGATGCCAGTAGAAGTCGTAGCTGTGGACGACCTGGCTCGCGCCGCGCGACAGGCCGAAGTAGTCGAGGTTCGAGAACTTCGCGCTCTCGCGGCGAAAGCTTTCGCCGAGGGGGGCACTGGTCTTCGCCTGCGGATCGCCCGCCTTGATGGCGGCGTTGAAGCGGGCCATCGCGTCGCGCCAGTTCTGCTCGCGGAACGCGATGAACGCCTTGCTGGGCGGCGTGTTGTCCGGCGTGCCGTTCGTGTCTTGTGGGACGGGCGGGACATCCGGCAGCGGCGCGTCGCCGACGACATCGAGCAGCCACGCCGGGCGCGAGCGAATCGTCTCGCGCCACAACGCGAGGCTGGCCGGGTCGTACGTCCACCAGTCCGCGTACTTCAGCTCCGCGTGCACGCCGATGAACGGGCTGTACAGGATGTCGTCGCCCTTGAAGCGAGAGCCGATGGCGGTGAGCAGGGGTCCGAACCGGTCCCAGAAGCGCGGGTCGTTGATGGAGACCGGCGTTGGGGTCCCTACCGGCGGGTTCCCCGCGGCGTCGCGCCACCTGTCGGCCGCGAGCCACCCGGGCGTCGCGTGATAGTACGCGTTGAGGCGCACGCGCATCCCCAGCCCGTGCGATTTCGCGATCGCGAGTCGGTCGGCGATGAACGAGAGGTCGTGCTTGCCGGGCTCGGGCTCAAGGAGGTTCCACGGCGCGGAGATCTCGATGCGCGTGACGCCGACCTGCTTCAGGTCCGCCGCCCACGTTGTGAACGTCGCCAGGTCGCGGCAGGGGGCGGTCCAGTCCCAGAGGTCGAGGCTGTACTCGCGGGGAGGGGGATCGGAGGCGCGTAGTTGGAAGGGACGGAGCGTCGACAGGACGAGCGCGATGAGAAGAAATCGAGACGAACGCATCAGTAGAAGCTGATACGCGCCGGATGCGATGGCGTTGCCGCTTGCCTGTCGCG
>JBAUGM010000245.1:0-25628 GCA_049679725.1 Tepidisphaeraceae bacterium | reverse complement strand
CGGCTGCGCCGCACCGCGACGCAGGCGTCGCCCCTACGGAAGAGCGTCTCGGTTACGTCATCGCCAACGATCAGTACTTCAAGCGCGATGACGTGGGGATCGTCTATCAGATGAACGTCGTCCCGGGGTATCAGCGCGGGCTGATCGGGGCGTCGTTGCTCAAGGCGCAGTTCGAGCGCAGCGCGTACGGGTGTCGGCTGTATTGCTGCTGGTGCGCGCAGGACATCGCGGCCAACCGGTTCTGGGAGGCGATGGGGTTCGTGCCGCTGGCGTATCGCGCGGGATCGGAGAAGAAGGGGCGGGTACACATCTTCTAGCAGAAGCGGATCGATCGAGAAGAGTGTCGGAGTGTGGGGGTCTCGGAGTATCGGAGTGCGCACCCCGACACTCCCACACCCCGACACCCCGTCACTCCCTATCCCTACTGGTTCCCGGCACAGACGAGCGGGGGATCGATCAGGGAGGACCGGATCGTGCTGCCCATTCCGCCGGGGACGCATTGGAGCGAGGCGAAGCCGCTGGTGCTGCCAGCCCAGCGTGGCTTGGGCATCCTGCCCGAGCCGGAAACCGCCGCTCCGCGGGAACGCTCGGGCGAGACGCCCAAGCCACGGAAGAAAGACGTTCCGCCGGTTCGGGCGAAGCCGGTGCCGTTGTCGGGCGCGCTGTTCTTCGCGCCGCCCGCGCCGGAGCCGAGCGCGGCGAAGGAGAAGCTAACGCGCGAGAAGAAGCCCAAGGCGAAGAACGATCCGAAGCTGGTCAGCGCGGCCCGCGAGCTGCGCGATCGGTACCTGGAACACGTGAATGGGGAGCAGGCCAACGAGCGCCTCTTGATGACGTCGCGCGGGAAGTACGACGTGAGCCGTGTGCTTCAATCCGCGACCCGCAATCCGCAATCCGCGATCCTTTCGCTGCCCGCAGCGGCGTGAACACAGCGCGATCCCGCGGAATCTGTCGAATTCGGCGGCCCCGATTTGTGATAGTGCCGGCGACGGGGCGCGGTACGCTCTGAAGACGGTGTGGAAGCGAAAGAGGTACGCATGAGGCGGGGGCGGTGTCTGCTCCCCTGCGCATTGGGGCTGCTGGTCGGCTTGTTGCCCGCGTTCGACGTGGCGGCCGTTGCTGGCGAGCCGGCGCGAGGCGACATCGACAGTCGTGGCGGCGAGCGCGAGCTGATCGTCTGGGGCGCGTGGCGTCGGCGGGGGCTTGATGCGGCGTTTCGGCGCTTCGAGAAAGAACACCCCGGGTGGAAGATCGTCACGTCCACCGCCGTCGGCGCCGGGCAGATGGACCCGCAGAAGCTGATGTGCGCCATCGCCGGCGGCAGCCCGCCGGATACGCTCATTCAGGATCGTTTGTCGATCGGCGAATGGGCGCTGCGCGATGCGTTTCTTCCCCTCGATGAGATGATCCGACAGAGCCAGCACCGCGAATCGCTGGCGACAGCGGCGCGAGATGCGTTGTCGCGCGGCGAGTTTCAGGGCGCTTCAGCGCCGCTTCGAGAGCTCATCAGCGCCCTTCACGCGATCGGGCCGAGCGCGCAGTTACAGATCGCAGAGGAACTGGCCGCCGCCGTGGGGGCAGGGCAGGTTGATGCGACGAGCCTGAGGCGCGCGCAGGAGCTCGTCGCGCTCTGTCAGGGGATTCATCCGGAACGGTTCTACAAGGCATGCTGGGAGGAAGCCCGTTTCGGCGAGGGCGCGAGCCGCCGCACCTACGCCGTGCCCAACACGACCGACGTGCGGATGCTGTACTACAACGAAGACCTGCTCGAGCGCGCCGGGTTGGTCGATGCCGAAGGCCGCGCCCGGCCGCCGCGGGATTGGGACGAGCTGCGCGAGTACGCGGTGAAGTTGAGCGAGCGCGACGTGTCCGGCAAGTTCGCCCGCGTCGGGTTCGGCCCGCTGCTCGGGCAGGGGTTTCTCTATCACTACGCGTGGCTCAATGGGGGCGAGTTCGTCACGCCCGACGGCCGGACGTGCACGCTCGACGCGCCGGCGAACGTGGCGGCGCTGTCGTTCGTCGTGGACGTGTACGATCGGCTGGGCGGCGTCGAGCGCGTCGACGCGTTCAAGAGCACGTTCCAGGCGGGCGAGCTGGAACCGTTCCTCGTCGGCAAGGTCGCGATGAAGATCGACAGCGACTACTTCCAGCACGTGATCGCCGACTACGCGCCGCGCATGCGCTTCGCGGTCGCGCCGCCGCCCGCGCCGCGGGGCAAGGAATCGGTCACGTGGTCGGGCGGGTTCTCGTGGGTCGTGCCCGCCGGCGCGAAGCATCCGGAGATGGCGTTCGAGCTGATCCGCTTTCTCACGACGGACCGCGTCTGGCACCTGCGCAACGTCGTCGAGGAGCGCTACGCCGCCAGCCGCGGCACCAGCTTCATCCCGGAGATGGCGCCGCTGCCGCACGTCAACCAGCAGACGTACGACCAGTTCGTCCGCGACAACGCCGACCTGCCCGAGCGTTTCAAGCGACACCTGCTGCTCTTCGCCGACATGATGAAGCGTTCGCGCTACCGTCCGGTGACGCCGGTGGGACAACTGCTGTGGGACGAGCACCTCCGCGCCGCGGAGAAAGCGACGCGGCACACGTACACGCCCGAGGAAGCGCTGCGGCGGGGGCGCGTGGCGGTGCAGAAGCAGCTCGATTTCCTGCGCGACGAAGTGGGGGAGAGCGCGTCGAGTGCGTCGACGTCGGGCGGCGCTTCGGCAAGGTGGGGGCTGCGTTTCGCCGGACTGTATGTCGCCATACCTGCGCTGGCCCTGGCGTGCGTCCTGCTCATCGGAAAGGCGCGATCGCTCTCCGGCGGGCTGCGCGCGGAGACGCTCTGGGGCTACCTCTTCGCCTCGCCGTGGCTGATCGGCCTGGCGGTGCTGACGGCGGGGCCGATCGTCGCGTCGATCGTCTACAGCTTCTCGCGCTACGACGTATTGCATCCCGCGCAGTTCACCGGGTTGGACAACTACCGCAGGCTTCTCACCGATGACCCGCTGTTCTGGCGATCGCTCGCCAACACGGCGTTCATGATGCTCGGCGTCCCCCTCGGGCTCGCCGCCGGGCTGGGCATCGCGATGCTCCTCAATTGCGAGGTGGGCGGGATGCGCGTGTACCGAACGATCTTTTACCTTCCCGCGATCGTCCCGGTGGTGGCCAGCTCGCTGCTGTGGCTGTGGGTGCTGAACCCGGAGATCGGCCTGGTCAATTCGCTGCTCCGCGTGCTGGGCGTCGCCGATCCGCCCGGGTGGCTCAACAGCCCGTCGTGGCTGCTCGGTTCGAAGACGGCGATCATCTTCATGGGACTGTGGGGCGCGGGGTCGAGCATGATCATCTGGCTGGCCGGTCTCAATGGGATCCCTCGTCACCTGTACGAAGCCGCCGAGATCGACGGCGCCGGCCCGTGGGGGCGCTTCCGCAACGTGACGCTCCCCATGCTCTCGCCGTACTTGTTCTTCAACCTCATCATGGGCGTGATCGGCACGATGCAGATCTTCTCGCAGGCGTACATCATGACGCAGGGTGGGCCGGACGATTCGACGCTGTTCTACGCGTACCACCTGTTCAACGCGGCGTTCCGGTATTTCCAGATGGGCTATGCATCGGCGATGGCGTGGATCTTGTTCCTGATCGTCCTCGCCCTGACGCTCTTTCAAATGTGGCTGGGGCGGCGGTGGGTGCATTACGACACTGCATGACACGCTGCGCGCCGCGATCCCCGCCGCGATTCCCCGATGAAGCGACTGTCGATCACGATCCTGATCTTCCTCGAACTGACGGCGACCGCCGTGCTCGCGGTTGCGCTGCGCTACGGGCGGTTCGACCAGGGGGCGGGGTTCTACGTCTACCTGCTGGGCGCGCTGGCGGGCGTGGCGGTGATGACGGGCTTGGCGCTGCCGGCGCGGATCGGGTCGCGCCTCTCCGTGCACGGCCTGCTGCTGCTTGGCTGCGCGGCGTTCTCCATGCCGTTCGTGTGGTTGCTGAGCACCAGCTTCAAGTACGACGAGGAGCTGCTCGCGCAGCCGCCGCGCTGGGCGCCGTCGATCCCGCGTGCCATCGATCAATCGCCTTATCTGACAGATGAAGAATCGCCCGCCGTACAGACGCCCCAGGGGATAGGCATTGAGAACTGGCAAACGATCTGGCCGGCGCTGAGCGATGCGATGTGGGACCGTGCGCGACCGCTGTTGAACGCGGATGCCGTGAGTGGTTTCCCCAGCGCCGCCCTGCGCGACGCGATGGTTCCCGCGCTGTGGCGCCGTGCCAGCGGCGGGATCGCGGACGAGCTGTGGCAGGGCCCGCCGGACCGGCTCGCGGCGGCGCTGGCGCAGCGGGTCGATCGGGAAGCGGTTGACGGCGCCTGGGAGGCGGTGCATCGCGGGGTCATGCTGCGCGATGTGACGGTCACCGACGACGGGGGCATCTCGCAACGGCCGGGCGAGCGACCTACGTACCTCGACCGATGGCAGGTGGTCGAAGGTGACGCGAGGTTACGCCGCGGCGCCGACGATCCGGCCGGGCGCCCGGGCGCATTAACGGTCGGCTACGACCTGTCCACGCGCCCGCGCATCACGATCGCCGCCGACTTGCCGCTGCCGATGCCGGGCGAACGGCTGCTGAGCGTCACCCTTCCGGCTCGCCAGGACCGCTCATGGCACGCGCTGGGGTTCGCCGTCGAGTTCGACGGCAAGCGCTATGTCGCATCCGACAACCTCTACCTCGGCGAGCGACGTTGGCAGGAGTTCACCTTCCGCCTCCAGCCCAAGGATGATCGCGACGAGCGCGACGTCGGCATCTGGCCGCTTGTGCTCGACAAGGATGCAAGCGGCGCGTTCGCCGGGCCGGGCAGGTTCCGCATCGTGCTGACAATCGACCGTGCCTCCCGCGCCGCGGCGACGTGGCGCAAGTTCACGGGCAACTACGTCAGCGCTTATCTCGCCAGCGGGCACCGCTGGAGCTACGTGTTCAACAGCGCCTACCTCGTCGTGCTCACCGTCCTCGGGCAGGTGCTGAGCTGCTCAATGGTGGCGTACGCCTTCGCCCGCCTCAACTGGCCCGGCCGCGATGCGCTGTTCCTCGTGCTGCTGGCGACGATGATGCTGCCCGCGCAGGTGACGATGGTTCCGGTGTTCATCGTGTTGAAACACCTGGGGTTGTACAACACGCTGGCCGCGCTGTGGGGTCCGTCGTTCCTCGGATCGGCGTTCTTCATCTTCATGCTCCGCCAGTTCATGAAGACGATCCCCGCTGAGCTGGAAGACGCCGCCAAGATCGACGGCTGTGGCTTCTTCGGCATTTACTGGCGGATCATCCTGCCCCTCATGAAACCCGCGCTGGCGGCGGTGGCGATCTTCACCTTCATGAGCACGTGGAACGATTTTCTAGGGCCCCTCATCTACATCAACGACCAGCGCCTCTACCCGCTCTCGCTCGGCCTCTTCGAGTTCCGCACCGAGCACGGCGCGGACTACGGCATGCTGATGGCCGCCTCCACGCTCATGACGCTGCCGGTCGTGGCGTTGTTCTTCCTGGCGCAGCGCTACTTCATCGAGGGCGTGACGCTGACGGGGATGAAGGCGTGAGCCTCGCGCTGTACCGCGCCGGCTTTCAACGGCGGCGTGCTGAAACACGGCCTAGGAAGCTTGAGCAACCGATGGATTGAACAACCTCTCGAATGTAAAGTAGGTAGATCGATGAAGACGATCCGCGCCATTTTCCGTGACGGCACGCTCAAGCCGCTCGACCCCGTCGATCTCCCTGAGAACACCAGGCTGACGCTCGCGGTGCTCGACGATGACGATCTCTCCGCCGACGCGATCGCCGAACTCGCGGGAAAAGACAGGTCTTTCGATTTCCTGAGCGACCCACGCGAGGACGTCTACAGCGAATCCGACGGCGAGGCCGTGTAGCGCGATGGCCAAGCCCCTTCATCACGGCGACGTTGTTCTCGTGCCGTTTCCGTTCGCCGATCTCACCGGCCAGAAGGTTCGCCCCGCGGTCATCGTCTCCGCCGACCCACAAGGCTCAGAGCTGATCCTCGCCTTCATCACGAGCGTGCTGACGAATCGCTCTCCGCGCGGCGCGTCACGCTATCACGAGCAGTCATCTCGCGCCGCCTGGGAACAATGGGCTCAGCGACGCAGGCCAAGATCGCTTCGGGGCTTCGTCGAGCGCTCGGCCTTTGAAGGCGCCGGTGGGATGGTCCGACGACGACATCCCCGCACGGCGCGGATTACGGCATGTTGATGGCCGCCTCGACGCTGATGACGCTGCCGGTCGTGGCGTTGTTCTTCCTGGCGCAGCGCTACTTCATCGAAGGCGTGACGCTGACGTTTCTTCACGTCTCATTTCGCCCGCGGTCCAGAACTGCTGCACGCGCTGGCCGCGCCACGTCGGGCAGGACACCCGCGCTGCGGCGAGGGCGGAAGGTGATACGCGTCGCGCGGAAGGCACTGCGCTGGGCGAAGTGCCTGATTCGTCGAACGCGAAGCCTTCCGCGTCGGGCGCGGAGCCTTCCGCGCCGAACGCGGAGCCTTCCGCGCCGAACGCGGAGCCTTCCTCGTCGAGCGCGTCAGGCAGCGCGCTCGACGAGGAAGGGCGAGCCGCTGCGCGCCTGCCGGGGGATCGCGTTGATTCGGACGTGTCCGTCCGCGTTTATCGGCTGAAGATTTCCGAATATGACGTTTGGGCAATCCCTCAAGTCGCGCCGCGCGGGGGCCGATGCCATGGGTGAAGCAACAACCGGCCAAAGTCGGGTCGCGTGACCGGATGGGTCGCCTTTTCATCCCCATCGTCACATCGGGTTAGCGTCCGGAGAGCGGGATCGTCTCGCCAAGGGCAGCAAGTTCTCGCGGGAAGCGGGACGTTCTCGCCGGGCGCGACACCGAAAAGGGGACACACGCGCGAGCCGCTGTCGCCTAATCGTCTTCCGCCGTCGCTTCGGCGGACGGCTTGATCTGGCAATAGCGCACGCGGTACTCGCTGGGCGTCATGCCGGTCATCTTGCGGAAGACCTGCGCGAAGTACCCGCTCGATTGGAATCCCAGGTCGAAGGCGAGGCGCGTGATGGAGAGTCGCTTGTCGTGGAGCAGTTCTTTAGCCCGCAGCACGCGCTGCCGCGTGACGTACTCCAGTGGGGAGAAGCCGGTTTCCTCGTGGAACCGGCGGCGGAAGTGGCTCTCGCTCAGACCCACCTGAACGGCGATGTCGTCGATGCTGGGCAGCTCTTCCATCAGGTGCACCTGGATCCACTGCACGGCACGCTGGATGGGGACGGACAGGAACGGCGAATCGGTCGCGCCGGCGGAGCTGGCCTTGGCGTAGTCTCGGATGACGGTGACGAGCAGCTCGTGAAGGATGAGCCGCGCCATCACCGGGCCATAAGCGGACGGCTGGCGGTGTTCCTCGATCAATCGCGCGAAGCAACTGCGAAGCTGGAGCGAGCCGGCGAACAGGTGGGCGTTCATGGCGGCGAAGTCGCGTTTCAACTTTCGCGTCGTCGCGCCCGACAGCTCGGGGAGCGGCTTGCTCCCTGAGGGGAAGCGGAGCCGAAGCCAATACCATTCGCCGGGCTCGAGGATCGCGTCGACACCGCCGTGCAGCTCGTCGGGTTGCGTCAGGAACGTCATGCCCGGGCGGATCTCATAATTGCGATCGCCGACCCAGAAGTTCAACGTTCCGCTCACGACGTAGTGGATCTCGTACTCGCCCGCGTGACGATCGGCGCGCAGCGCGTTGGGGATGGCTTCGACGATGTGCATGCGGCCGAGGATGGGCAGCTCTTTGAGAATCTGCGTTGAGGCCTCGAACGTCTCGTGGTGTTTCTGTGGGAGCAGGTTGAGGTGAGGCAGTGGGGGTGCTTCTGGCATGGTGCGTTCAAGGCTTGACCGTCAGAATGGTACCAAGGATCGCGGCGTGGCATAGAGTCGGCGATCAGTTTTCGCGCAGGGTGATTCGTTTGCGCGGCTGCGCGATCCCGTCCGTACGCTTCGACGCCCGCTCTGGTTGCCCGGATAGACCAAAGAGTGGATCTTCGACGTTCGCGCGCTTCGATCAGTATTTGCCGAGCTGAGGGTACGCATGAGGTGGATGTGCATCGCGCTGACGACCACGGCGATGGCCCTCGCTTTCTTCGGGTCCGAATTGGCATCGGCGCAGGAACAGATCGACGTGCCGCGCGTCAACCTCATGCCGGATGCGCCGCAGCCGTACCGCTTAAAGGACTGGAAGGCTGTGGCCGTCGCGTACGACCGGTTCGTATTCGACCCGACGATCAAGGGCGAGCACCTGCCCCTGCTCTGGTGGGACGATACGAAGCGCAATCGTCCGCGTCGCGCGTTCGGGCTGCCATCGTACGTGGGCGGGAAGAATCGTGACGGCAACCAGGAGGCGATCAACTGCATCGCCGCCGTGCTCGGCGCGACGCTGGCGGGCATCGACAAGCGCGCCGGCGAGCACGACTGGGTGCTCATGTGCGAGCAGTTCTTCAACTCCGGCAACGGGCAGAACCTGATCCTCAACGGCCCGCGCGGCGGGAGCGGGGACAGCTTCTGGTACGAGCTGTGGCCGCACGTGCTGTTCTACGGGTTGGTCGATCGCTACCCGGACACCCCGGGCTTCGAGTCGATCATGCGCACCACCGCCGACCGCTGGCACGATGCCTGCGTCGCCCTCGGTTTCCCCGACCGTGCCAACACCTTCGACTTCACCGCGTTCGACTTCAGAAGGATGCAGCCGGTCTTCAACGGCAAGTGGAAGGAGCCCGACGCCGCCGCGGCCATCGCGTGGATCCAGTTTATGGCGTGGCGGAAGTTCGGTGAGCAGAAGTACCTCGACGCCGCCGACTGGTGCATGCGATCGCTGCAATCGCGCGAGCGCAATCCGCATTATGAGGTGTTGTGCCCCCTGGGCGCCTATCTGGCTGCGCGGATGAACGCGGAGCTGGGGCGCGCTTACGACGTCGGCAAGATGCTCGATTGGTGCTTCGAGCCCAACAGCGTGCGGAAGGGCTGGGGCGTCATCGCCGAGCGCTGGGGCGATCAGGATTGTCACGGCCTGGTCGGCAGCACGACCGACCGCGGGGGGTACGCGTTCGCCATGAACACCTTCGCGGCGGCGGGCGTGCTCGCGCCGGTGGCGCGGTACGACGAGCGGTACGCGCGTGCGATGGGCAAGTGGATCCTCAATGCGTCCAACGCGGCGCGGCTGTTCTATGCCGACGAACTGCCCCCGAATCAACAGTCATGCCCCGATTGGACGGGCGACCCGCAACACGTGATCGCGTACGAGGGGCTGCGTAAGGCGTGGGAGGGCCGGTCGCCGTTTGCGATCGGAGATCCCACGACCTACTGGAAAATGCCGCTCGACTTCGGCCTGTATGGCTCGTCCCACTCGGGGTTTTTCGCCGCGCTGATCGCGCCGACCGACGTGCCGATGATCCTCCGAATCGACCTGCTGGCCACCGACTTCTTCCGCGATAGGGCGTATCCCACCTTCCTGTACTACAACCCACATCCGACGAGCCGGGACGTATCCATCGACCTGGGCGAAGGCATGAAGGACCTGTTCGATTCCGTCGAGGGACGCTTTGTCGCGCGCGAATGCACCGGGACGACCTCGATTGCAATCCCTGCCAACAGCGTTCGGGTGGTCGTGCTCGCACCCGCGGGCGGGGAACTGAAGCGCGACGGGTCGCACGTTCGGCTGAACGGGGTGGTGATCGATCACACGGCGGGTACGCGAGAATGAAAAGAAGCCAGCCTGGCCCATCCGCGAACGTTGCGTCGCCGCCTCCGATGCCCGGCTGGTGCCTGGGTCCGTTCGCGCGTGTCGCGGACGGTAAACCGGTCCTTTCACCTCAGCCGGACACGACGTTCGACTGCCCGATGCGCGGCCGGCCCGTCCGTTGGGAATCGGATCACGTCTTCAACCCTGCAGCCGTCGTTCGCGGCGGGAAGGTCTGCCTCCTGTACCGCGCCGAGGACGACTCCGGCAGCGGAATCGGCATGCACACGTCGCGCGTCGGCTTCGCCCAGAGCGCCGATGGGCTCCGCTTTACCAGTCGCGCGCACCCCGTCCTGTTTCCCGATGACGACTTGCAGAAACGAACCGAGTGGACGGGCGGATGCGAAGATCCGCGGATCGTCGAAACGGAGAGCGGCACTTTCGTCCTGACCTACACGCAATGGGACCGAAAGGTCGCGCGGCTTGCCGTCGCCACGTCGAGCGACCTCATCACCTGGCAAAAGCACGGCCCGGCGTTCGCAAAGGAACTCGACGGGCGATTCGTGAACCGGTGGTCCAAATCGGGCTCGATCGTCACGCGCCTGGAAGGCCAGCGCCTCATCGCTGCCCGCATCGACGGGGCGTATTGGATGTACTGGGGCGAGGGGAACATGCACATGGCGACGTCGAGCGACCTTCTCGATTGGCGGATCGTCCTCGACGACGCCGGTGAGCCGCTGACCGTCGCCCAGCCACGCCCCGGAATGTTTGACAGTTACCTCGTCGAGCCGGGTCCGCCTGCGATCATCACCGACCACGGCATCGTCCTGCTTTACAATGGAAAGAACGGCAAGGCGCGTCCCGATCCCAGTCTGCCCCTCGGCATCTACACCGCAGGGCAATGCCTCTTCGACGCGCTCGATCCCAGACGCCTCGTGGATCGTACCGATACGTGGTTCCTGCGACCCGATCAGGCGCACGAGGTGAGCGGTCAATACACGGCGGGCACCACGTTCATCGAGGGGCTCGTCCGGTTCAATGGGAAGTGGCTGCTGTACTACGGCGCAGCCGACAGCTTTGTGGGGGTCGCGGTGTGTGAAAAACCGCGTCCCAGCTAAGCGTCCGTTCGATCCTTGCGGGTGGTGTCAGTTTTCGACTTGGCTCGGTCGTGACAGACGGTTGTCGCGGGGCAAGCAATACTACCGACGACCGTGGGCGCAGTTGTCGTATGCGGCCGTCACGGTAGAGACTAACGAGCGAGAGACCAGAGCATGTCGATCATCACCCAAGGCGTTCACCCCACCTTGAGCGTCCGGCGCGAGATCACCAACCCCGCGACGCCGGTGAGCTGCCGCGAGCTGCTGCTTCGGTTCATCAGTCAGAACGGTCATGTCCCTGATTCGGGAAAGATTCGCTTCGTGGGCGTCGACGATCGAGACGTCTACAACACAACCGCGCCGATTCACTTTCGTGGCCAGACGGTCATCGCCGGGCGCGTCGAGCCTCGAGCGACAGAGCTTTCCACCGTCGTCTTCTTCTGGCGGCGCGCGGACGGCGCGTGGGAACCGTGTCCCGGCGCGACGCAATTTCCAGGGCTCCAGGATCCGTGCGTGACGATCGTCGGCGGGGAACTCATCGTCGGCGGCGTACGCTCGCCCGTGGAACTGAGCGACGGCCGGCAAGGCTACCGGATGGAGTTCTACCGCGGCCGATCATTGGGCGAGCTGCGCAGGTTCCTCGTCGGCCCGGACGGGATGAAGGACATCCGCCTCGTCGAGCTGCCCGACGCGCGCATCGCGGTCTTCAGCCGGCCCCAGGGAACGGTGGGCGGACGCGGGAAGATCGGCTTCACAATCGTGAGCAGCCTGTCCGAGCTCCGGGCCACTCATATCGAGGCAGCGCCTCTGCTCCCGGGGCAGTTCCTGGATGAGGAGTGGGGCGGCGCGAACGAAATCCACGTGCTGCGCAACGGGATGATCGGGGTGCTCGGTCACATCGCCTGCTTCGACGACCAGCAGAACCGGCACTATTACGGGATGGTCTTCGCCTTGGACGCGGACGGCGTCGCCACGCCGCCGCGAATCATCGCGCAGCGCAGCTTGTTCCCGTCGGGTCCGGCGAAACGATCCGACCTCGCCGACGTGATCTTCAGTGGCGGCCTGGTCCGGCACTGGGACGGCACTGCGACGCTGTTCGCGGGGATCAGCGATGTCGAATCGGCGTATCTCCAGATCCCCGATCCGTTCGTCGAGTTCGAGGCGTAGGGACACGCGGAACGTATCCAGTCGAGCGAGGCAACCGATACGCGGAAATCGGCTGCTGACCCCACTAAAGTGACGGCCGGGGAGTTCGCGGTGATCGCCGCGAAGCTCCTTCACGAATTGCCGTGAGATAGGATCTAAGTATGACTCTCAACGTCTCGGGGATTTCCAGATTTCACCTCATCGTCTTCGTGATGCTCTGCGCACATTGCGCGTGGGCCGGAGCTGCGGATGGGCCCAGCACTCGTCCCGCGCTCACGCCCGAGCAGGCGCAGAAAGTCGAGGCCGCCAAGGCCGCCGTCGTCAACGATCCCGTGGTGAAAGCGGCGGCGGAGAAGGTGGCAATCGCGCGAAAGGCCTATCAGGCGGCGCGGGGTTCGGCTTCTGCCGACGAGAGTCGGGCGGCGCGCCTCGCTCACGTCGAGGCCACGAAAGAATTGGGGAAGGTCACCCGCGCGGCCATGCTCTCAGCCGATCCCTCGATCGCGGACCTGCTCGAACCGCTGCCGGACAAAGCCCCGCCGGCGACGAGACCTACCGCTGCCGCACAGTCGGCGCCGGCCCTAGATGAAGACGGGAAAAGACTCGAGGCCGCCAAGGCTGCTGCACTTGCGGACCCGGCGGTGAAATCGGTGCAGGAGCGGTACAACGCGGCGCGCAAGACGTACCAGGCTGATCGCGCAAAGTTTCCGTCCGACCGCAACAAGGAAGTCGCAGTCGCCTTTCGTCAGGTTACGAAAGAACTCGACGAAGCGATGCGCAAGGCGATGATCGAGAAGGACCCGACCCTCGCGCCGCTGCTCGATCGGCGGATGAACGAGGGCGAGACCGCCGCCGATTCCGATGTCGGCAGGAATCCCGCGGTGCTGCCGATCAAGGACGTCCCCGGCCTGCCGCGCGTGCTGCTCATCGGCGACTCCATCTCCATTGGCTACACCCTCCAGGTCCGCGAGCTGCTCAAGGGCAAGGCCAACGTGCACCGCATTCCCATCAATGGCGGAGCGACCGAGGTGGGGCTCGAGAACATGCAGGGCTGGCTGGGCGACGGCAAGTGGGACGTGATCCACTTCAACTTCGGCCTGCACGACGCGAAACACATGTCTGCGACGGAATTTCGCGCCTCGCGAGAGCAGTACGCGAATAACCTCCGCCAGCTCGTGGCGCAGATGAAAGGCACGGGCGCGAAGCTCATCTTCGCCACCACGACGCCCGTCCCGAAGGACGGCAAACTCTCGCCGACGCGTGTCTTCGACAGCATCCCCGCGCGCAACGAGATCGCCGTGAAGGTGATGGCGGAGAACGGCGTCGCGATCGACGATCTCTACACCGTGGTGCTGCCGGTGCGGGACGAGGTCGGCCGCCCGAACGACGTGCATTTCCAGCCCGCCGGCTACGAACTCCTGGCCAAGGCCGTCGCGGCGAGCATTGAGGCCGAGCTGCCAAAGCAAACCAAGTAGCGCCGTACCGAGGCTGCACGTCAACGCTGTCTGCAGGTGCGCGCCGTTCCAGGGCGTGATGACTCCTCCATTGTC
Source organism: Tepidisphaeraceae bacterium (assembly GCA_049679725.1). Classification (GTDB taxonomy): domain Bacteria; phylum Planctomycetota; class Phycisphaerae; order Tepidisphaerales; family Tepidisphaeraceae; genus DASYWJ01. Next base: position 12,118 of record JBAUGM010000245.1, on the reverse strand, counting down.
GCGGCGGGGTTCAACGTCCGGTATCCGCCAGCAGGATGCGGGCCGCGATGCCTGCGAACTCCCCCGCGGTCAAACTTGCGGGATTGGAGATCTCTGAGGGGCGGATTGCTTCCACCCATTTCGGGGTGGCCGCGGTCAACACTTCTTTCAGGGTCGCGACGGAGACAGGCCCGGCCCCCGCGCCGTTCGTCTTGTCGGCCGAGCCCTCGATACGCGCGATCCCGCGCAGTCGTGCGAGGGCCGCGGCGAACTCCGTAGGCTTCAGCGGCTCGTTGACTCCCCAAGCACGTGTTGCTCCCAGGTTTTCAGCGCGGCGATCGATCTCGCCGGGGCGATCGAGCACGCGATGAAGTGTGAGCAGCTGCGTCGCTTGCCAAATCGGCGTCCCCCAGGGCACGTCCGAATACCACCGCTGCACGAGCGTCGACCCCGCGCCGAGCAACTCGGACTGGACCGCTTTGGGGTCAATCTGTCGGGGTTGTTGCTGCCGCTTCGCCGCCAGCGCTGCGATCATGCCCGCGGCCTGCCCGGTAAGCATGGTGGACGGCTGCATTCGCGTCGCGCCATTCACCAGCCGGGACTGGGAGATGTTCTTTTCTGCCGGGAGGAATCCGTCGATCGTCTCGGGAATGAACGTTTCAAACGGAACCTGAAACGGACCGCCGCCTTTGGGCACTTCGCCGGGATCGAGATCCTTCTCGATGGCTTCCTCGGTCCCGTGCAGGTCCATGAAGTAGTCGGCCATGGCCACCGACGTGTCAAAATGCTTGGCCTCCTTGAAGCGCGTCAGGTCACTGGCGACGAGCGTCTTGATACCCATGATCCGCCGCGATTCGCGAACGTAAGGCAACGGCGGCATGCGGCAGGCCACGTCCATCAGGTCGGGGCGAATGCCCAACTTCGCCATGTACGCGCGGTTCGCAGGCGTGTCATAACCCTGTTCCTCCGCCACCGACCACTTCGCCCCGAGCTCATTCTGCAGGTAATAGATGATGCTCAGCGAACGATAAATGCCGCCGCGCTCATCCGCATATCGCTGCTTGAGATCTTCGATCGTGGCGACGGTGGTGGGATAGTCGTTGCCGCCGTTCAAGCTGGTCAGGGTGTTGCGGTGCTCGCCGACCTCGCCCAGAAGCGGACTGGTCGTGTCGGGCACGGAGCGGTATCCGGTGTAGACGCGGAACTGGAAGATCTTGTCCTTGGCTTCCTTGCCCCAGGTCATCCCGCCGTACATCCGGTATTTGAGAAACGCCCGCGGCCCCTTGCCGTAATCAGGCGGGGGTTGGTGAATCTTCAGGTGATCGGGAACACCTTGGGGGTATTCGCGAATGACGGCGCACCAGGTGTGGTCCTGGACGAGCGCTTTGGGATCGATCTTGTCGCTGGTGACATTGCCGACGCGATAGCGCGCGCCCGTCAGCGGGATCACGTCGCCGTACTCGGTCGCATCGATGAGCACTTTCGACTGGATCTTCTTGCGCTGTGTGCCGGTATCGTTCGCAACTTCGATCGTGACACCGGTGACCGTGTTGCCGGACTTGGCGACCTCCACGACCCGGCTGCGCACGCTCAGGTCCAGAGTCGCCTTGCTTCGCGCATCGGCAATCATCGCGTAGAGGCCGGCCCGGGCGATCTTCGGCTCGTAGCCCGCGTTCGTGTTGGAATCGCCGTAGGAACGGTCGCCCCGGAACGGGTCTTTGTTCAGCGTGTAATAATAGGTCGCCATGCTCTCGTGGAACTCGCGGTACATGCCGCGCTCGCGCACGATGCGCAGGCCGTAGGCAGACGCCTCGTCCATCGCCGTGACGCCCGCCGCCGACATCTGGCCGCCGATCCAGTCGGTTTCTTCTAACAGGAGCACCTTCGCGCCCATTCGCGCCGCCTGGATCGCCGCGCCTGACCCGCCCGTGCCGGCGCCGGCGACGATCACGTCGTAGCTGTCGGCGAGCTTGTCGAAGGAGGTGTTGAGCGTCTCGACGTTCTCCACAGGCTTCAGCACGGGATACATGGGCGAAGCCGACACGGCCTCCGCGTTCAGCTTCGAAATCTGCTCCGCCGTCAGCTTCGACGTGAATGGTTGCAGTGCGCGGATCTGAACGTCCTTGGCCGCGCTGTATGTGCTGCACGTCAGGCCCAGCCTCCCGCTCTTGAACGTCTCGTCCTTTGCGTCAACCCGCGCGAGCTCCAACCCGGATTCGTCGCGAAGGATGGCGGTGATCATGTCGCCCTTGGCGGCGAGCTCGAGTTTCCATTCGGCGCCGTGCGGATAACGTTGCATGCTCGGCAGGCTCGACATCAGCTCGCGCTCGCCCTTCGTGAACTTGACGAGCTCCAGGAGGCTGTCGCCGGTGAATCGGGCGGCGTAGTAGTTCTGTCCGTCTTGCAGGCGCGTCACCAGTCCGAAGAACAGCGCCGGGTCAGGCGTCTTGGTGAAGGCCGCGGCGATGGCGGCGTCCCTCAGGGCCCCGGCCTTCTCGCCGCTGGCGAGAGCGCCGTCATAGACGATCAATCCGGTGTACTTCTTCAGCATCGGCCGGAGACATCCGTTGCCGTCCACGGCCCAGTTCCGGCTCGGACGCACGTCGATCAGATCCAGCCACCCCGGCGGAAAGTTGCCGTAGCCGACAGCGGAAAAGTTACTGGCGTACAGCGGCGATGGGGTGGGGGCGGTGGTCGACGCGGCCACACCTGCGGGCGAGGCCATCCCAGTCAGCGAAAAAAACATCACACATAGCAATCGCATTGACACGTCCTTCTCGTCATCGCGGCATGGTAAGGATCCCAACACACATCGCCGCGAACTCGCGACGCGTCACGCGCTGGTCGTTCGCGATCGACGCTTTATCGATCGCCGGCTGCCAGTTGGCGTTGGCCGCCGAGAGCAGGCGGGTGAGTTCGGCGCGGCTGACCGAACCATTCGACTCGCTCGCCAGGATGGCGGCGCTCAGTTGGGCGGTCGGGTCGACTAGCCGGGCGACCGCCGCCCGAACGTCCGATGCGGCGACGGCTTCATCCGGACCCCACGTCCACTTCTCGCGTAACGGCCCATTCCGCCGGTGGATCGGCGCCGGCCGGTCCAGGATTCCGTACAGCGAGAGCAGTTGCGAATCTCGCCACACCTGCGTGCCCCACGGGACGTCCACGTACCAGCGGGGCACGAGCGTCGAGCCGCCGTCGAGTAGCACGCGCTGCACGTCGATCGGTTGCAGGTCGCGCGGCTGCACGCCGCGCAGGGCGGCCAGCGCCGCGATCGCGCCGGCGGCCTGACCGGTCAGCATCGTGATCGGCTGGAGGCGCGTGGCGCCGCTCACGAGGCGCGATTGCGCGATGTTCTTTTCCGCGAACACCAACCCGTCAACCTTCTCCGGGATGAAGATCTCGAAGGGAACCTGGAACGGCCCGCCGCCCTTGGCGAAGTCGCCCTTTTCCCAGGAGCCGGGGTCCAGGTCCTGCTCCAGCTCTTCCTCAGTGCGGTGCAGGTCCATGAAGTAGTCGCCCATCGCGACGGACGTCGGCCAGTGCTTCGCGTTGTCGAATCGCCCCATGTCGGCGGCGCGCAACGTGTAGACGCCCACCCCGCGCCGCGACTCGCGCACGTACGGCCACTGCGGCATGTGCACGGCCAACTCGAACAGGTCTGGTCGCAGGTCGCGCCGCTTCATCGCGCGCTGGTTGTAGGGCGTGTTGAAACCTTCATCCTCGGCCAGCGCCCACTTCAGCCCCACCTCGTTCTGAAAGTAGTAGATGGCGGACAGTGTGCGGTAGATGCCTTCCCGCTCGCGCGCCATGCGCTCGCTGGGATTCTCCAGGCCGCCCACCGTCATTGGGTAGTCGTTACCACCGTTGATGCCGGACTGGCTGTGGCGGAACTCGCTGGCCTCGCCCGTGAGCGGGCCGTCGGAGTCGGCCATCCCGCGCCAGTGAACCCACACGCGCCAGTCGCGCGGCCCTTTGAGCCCCTTGCCGGGAACGCCCCAGACGTAATTGCCCCACAGCTTGTACTTCTTGTAGATCCTGCTGAACTTCTCGTAATCCGGCGGCGGGCTCTTGATCAGGAGATGATCGGGAATCCCATTGGGGTACTCGCGAATGACGGCGCACCACGTGTTGTCCTGCATCAGCATCGCGGGGTTCGGCTGCTCGCTCGTCGTGCTGCCCACGCGGTAGCGGGCACCCGTCAGCGGCAGGACATCGCCGTACTCGGTCGCCTCGATGAGCACGTGACAGGCGATGTCGCGGCTTTCCGCACCTTTGTCGTTCCAGGTCTCAAGCGTCACCCCGACGATCCTGTCGCCGTCCTTTCGCGTCTTGGTCACCCGCGTGCGCGGCGAGACGTCGAGCACGCCGGCCCTTCCGTTGGCAGGGCGCTGTTGGCGCGCGTGCTCGATGAACGCGTACAGCGCCGCGCGCGTCATCTTCGGCTCGTAGCCGCCTTCCGTCTGATGCGGGTGGGACGAATAGGCGCGGAACGGGTCGATCTGGCGGGTGTAGTAGAAGTTCAGCATCGTCTCGTGGAACTCGCGATAAAACCCGCGCTCGCGAACCGGGAACTGGTACCAGATTCCCTCCTCGTCCATCGTCGTGACGGCCGCGGACATCTGCCCGCCGATCCAATCGCTCTCCTCGATCAGCAGGACTCGCGCGCCGAGGCGTGCCGCCTGGATGGCCGCCGCGCTCCCGCCCGTCCCCGCGCCGGCGACGATCACGTCGTACTGCTCGCCCAGGTGATCGAACGGCGTGTTGAGCGCGGCGACGTCTTTCGCCGGCGTCACCACCGCGTAGCTCATCACGCCGCGCGCTCGCGCCGCTTCCTCGTTTCGAGCCGCCACGTCGTCGGCGCTCAGTGCCGCCTTGAACTCGGCGGCCGGCGCGATTCGGAACGACTGCGCCGCCGCGAACTCCGTGGCTCGCAGGCCGACGCGGCCTTGCTTGAAATCCGGATCGAGCGCGTCCACGCGAACCTGCTCGAGCCCCTGGTCGTCCACCACGCGCCCGGTCAACTGCTCGCCGCGCATTTCGAGGCGCAGCCGCCATACCTTGGACGGCTCGAGGTTGTTGAGCGTCACGAACTCGACGAGCTTGACCGGTTCGCCCGCCTTGACCTTGAGCAGCTCCACCTTGTTGAAGCCACAGAAGCGCACGGCGTAGTAGTTCTTGGAGTCCTGCAGGCGGCCAACGACAGTGATCGAGACCGTCTCGTCCAGCGTCTTCTTGAACGTCGCCTCGGCGGCGCCGTCGGCGATCTCCGCCGCGGGTTTCCCGTCGGCCAGCGCGCCCTCGTAGACAAGCAGCCCCTCGTAGTTCTTGACGATGGTGCGGAGGAATCCGAGGCCGTCGATGGCCCAGCTCGGGTTGGCGCGGTCGTCGATGAGGTCACGCCAGCCGGCGGGGGTGGAGCCGAGACGACCCTGGACGAACTCGGCCGCGTAGAGAACGGCTTCCGCTGCGTTGCCGGCGCGCGGCATGGCGAGCAGCGAGAACAGTGATACGGTTACCGCGACTTGAGCAGCAGATCGGATGCGCACGTGAAGCTCCGGGCCGGTGAAGGAGTGTTCGATGAAACGTCCGCCCAAACCAAATTAGGTCGGAAGCCCCTCTCTTTGCGATCAATTTCCAACGGACATGAAAAGTGACATGTTGCCGGCCCGCGTAACGTTACCGTGTCGTGCTCGGAGCCAACCACATGTATCACGCGCGGCTAGTCGTGTCCCTTACCCTGTTCCTCGCGCACGCTTGCCTGGCCGCGGGCCGGCCGAACATCATCGTCATGCTGGCCGACGACATGGGCTGGGGCGACCTCGGCTGCTACCCCAAGGGCGCCGCGTGGGGCGAGGTTGCGATGACCCCCACGCCGAACATCGATGCCATCGCCGCGGGCGGCGTGCAGTGCATGCAGGGCTACGCGACCGGGATGGTGTGCGCGCCGTCGCGCGCGGGTCTGCTCTCGGGGCAGGTTCAGGCGCGATGGGGCTATTACGGATTTGAAGACTCGCTCGCGCCGATCCCGCGAGACGTGAAGCTGCTCCCGGAAGTCTTGCGCGACGCCGGATACGCCACCGGCATGATCGGCAAGTGGCACATCAGCACCGATCCCGATTCGCTGCCGCTCAAGCGCGGCTTCGACCGGTACTTTGGCTTTCTGTCCGGGCAGCACGATTACTACTACGCTTCGGTCGGACAGACTTTTCACGGCGTCGGCTACGGCCCGGATGGACACGTTTTCGATCAGGACCAGCCCTCGAAGGGCGTGAAATACCTGACCGAAGAGTTCACCGACCGCGCGATCGAGTTCATGGAGGGCGCACACAAGACGGGCAAGCCATTCTTCCTCTATCTGCCCTACAACGCGCCGCACACGCCGCACCAAGTGCCTTGGGCGGACCTCGCGCCGTACCAGAACGGCAGGGAAGGCGAGCGGCCCACCCCGCGGAACCTCGTGCGGGCAATGATCGTGAACCTCGACCGAAACGTCGGCCGGGTAACGAAATGGCTGAGCGACAACGGGGTCGAGCAGAACACGATCGTCATCTTCAGCAGCGACAACGGCGGCAGCGACGGCGGCCCCGGCGACATGACGCAGCACAACGGCGGGCTGCGCGGGCGCAAGGGCACGTATTACGAGGGAGGGGTCCGCGAACCATACATCGTGCGTTGGCCCGCGCGATTGCCGGCAGGGCAGAAGTATCACCGCCCCGCGTCGCACGTGGACGTCTTCGCGACCGCCCTCGCCGCCGCGGGCGCGACGCCGCAGGGACTTCAACCGCTGGACGGCGTTGACCTCGTTCCGTACCTCGCCGGACAGAACAGCGATTCGCCGCATAAAAACGTGTACTGGACGATGCAGGGCCCCAAAGCGTCGCATTGGGCTGTCCGCGATGGCGACATGAAGCTGATCTACGAGGACATCCATCCCGAGACGATGAGCAACAGGAAGGATCGCGTGGTCGAGCGCAGGCTCCAGCTTTACGACCTCGCAAAGGATCCCAATGAAACGAAAGACCTGGCCGCATCGCTGCCGCAAGACGTCAAGCGACTGCAGGCGATTTACGATGAGTTCATGTCACAATGCAAGCCCTCGCTTTACACGCCCGACGTCGAGGCGCGACACAAGGCGGCGCTGGCTGCCCGCGAGAAGGATCCAAAGCTAAAGGGCGTGAAGAGCGCCGCCGGATCACCCGGCCACTGGATCGGCGGCGGGGGCAAAGGGCGCGCGAAGGAGGAAGGCGTTCTCCCACCGCTGCCGGCAGATGAATGAAAAGATGCGATGTTGTTGAGGGGATTCTTCCGACCGACGCACGGCGACTTGCTGCACCGCCTTTTCGACAAGTCCGTGTCTCAAGACTTCCAGTTCATCCATCGCGCCGCCTGGATAGCGAGCACGCGCCAGCGACTCGTTACCGCGATAGGATTACCGCATGCACGATCCAGGCACCGATCCGTTGTCACCGCTCGCCAAGAAGATCATTGACGCCGGCAGCTACCGCGCTCTCGTCATCACCGGCGAGAAGAACAAGCTGGCGCGCGATCTTCTGGAGAACGTGACGCCCAATCAGTTGCTCGCCGTGCCGGTGAAAGATCCCGTCGCCGCGTACGCGATGCTGGGCGCTCTTTGGCTCTGGCACGACGTACTGAACGAGTCTCACGCGATCGTGCAAAAGAAGCCTCAAGACCTGCACCGCAGTGCACTGAATCTGCACTCTAAAGGATCGAAAACAGGGCTGAATGTGCTCCGTGTGCAATCTGTGGAAAACGCTAAGAGCGAAGATCAGCAGCAGTTACGGCAGGAGGCCGATACGCTGGCCTTCTGGCACGCGATCATGCACCGGCGGGAGGGGGACTTCTCGAACGCGAAGTACTGGTACGCGCGCTGCGCGAGCCACGCGATCCTTCCGTCGCTGGGCGCGCAGGCGTCGGCCTACCTCAACCCCATGCCGGCCGACAAGTCGCTCCTGCGCCTCACCGCATCGGGATGGAACCCCAGCGCTTTCGTCGATTTCGTCGAGCATCTTCACGACCACCCGAACGACCCGCGGCACAAGATCGCGGTGGCGCTACAGCAACTGGAATGGCGCGTGCTCTTCGACCACTGCACCCGCGCCGCGGCGGGGCAATAGCGGTTGTACACGGTTCAGGATCGTCGGGCACTTGGGGACTTACGTCATCCTGAGGCGAGTCTTGCGAGCCGAAGGATCTCGGGTCCACGAATCACTCTCGATCCCGAGATCCCTCAGGTCGCCTTGGCTCCCATCGGGATGACGCACAAAGGCGCTACTTCGACAGGACGGCTGCCGCAGGGGGCGTGGCTGGTCCGTCGCTCAGCCGCGGCGCCAGCGGGATGGCCATGTTGAAGCTCATCGTCATGTTCGCGAACCCGCCCGGGCCGTCGCCGCTGGCGGCGAAGAGGTACGTGGGACGGCCCGTCTCGCCGAGCACCAGGAATGGGCGCTCGAGCTGGCCCATCGTCTTCGTCGAGCCGTCATCGAAGCGCAGCGTGCGCGACCACGCCTTGGGCTGCGGGGCCAGTTCCCACTTCACGCCGTCCTTCGACACCGCGTGGATCCCCGCGTGCTTCTCGCCAACGAGCTTGCCGGACATGTCCTTGGCGATCATGTGATAGCTGCCGTTCCAGCGCCACACGAACGGGTCTTCCACCTCACCCATCTTGCCGGGCGCGAAGATCGGCTCATCGCCGATCACTTCGTACGGGCCCAGGTAGTGCGGCGCTTTGGCGACGCCGATCAACTGCGGCCCGTGCTTGCCGTCGGGCTTGTACTTGCGGCTCTTGAACATCAGCAGGACGGACCCGTCCTCATGGATGACCGGGGCGGGGTTGGACGTGAGGAAGTTGTAGAACGTGCCCGGCTTCGTATCGAGCGCCGGCTCGTCGTAGCGCGTCCACGGGCCGTCGATGCTCCTGGCGGTGGCGACGCCGATGCGCTTGTTCGCGCGGGCCACGGTGGCGCGCGGGTCATCGAGGGAGAACTTCTCGTCGCGCGGCGCCACGCCGATCGGGTTGGTGCTCCCCATGTAGAACAGGACGTACGTGTCGCCGTGCTTCTGGATCGACGGGTTGTGCGTCGCCCGCCCGTCCCAATACTCCGGCCCCCGCGCCGGCAGCACGACCTCCTTAAACGCGTACGGCCCCAGCGGCGTGTCCGATACCGCACGCACGACCTCCGAGTCCGTCATCCACCCCGGATGAAACGTAATGTTCCGCGGCCAGCGCGACGCGAACATGTGATACTTCCCGTCCTCAGCCTTGATGACCGAGCCGCACCAGACCCAATACCCCTCCATCCGAAACCCGCCGGCCTTGGGCACGACGCCCATGGCGGGGAAGTCGGTCGACGTGGTCTTCGGCGCATCCGCCCGCGCGACCGGTTTGCTAAGGACGAAGAGGGCGATCGCCGCCGCGAAGAAACGCCCGGCGGGTGACCGAAAACGGTTGGGGCGCATCAGGGCATTCTCCATTCAGGAGAGTATAGCGACTAAACCTCGCAAACGTATGTTAAAACCGCCCGTGCAGTCGCGCAAGCCTCCCCGCAAAACCGGGCAGGAAACGTCTTTCATGCCCGGCTTCTCGTAATTCCGTTTGCGCGATGGGTGTATCTCGCTCCCGCGCCGCGCGTATCCTATTGGGCCGATCGGGGGTGAGCATGGGGAAGGAGTTTCGAGTTGATGAATCATGTCGTTGTCGACGACGCCGCTTCGCGGCGAAGGACGCTTCTCTCAACGGCGGGCGCGCTCTGCGTTACGCTGTTCGCCATGACCTCAAACGGCGCCAATCCAACGACGCAACCGCTCCAACCCGTCGCGTTCACCGACGTGAAGTTTCGCGATGCGTTCTGGGCGCCGCGGATCGAGACGAACCGGACGGTCACGATCCCGCACGATTTTGCGATGTGCGAGAAGACCGGCCGCATCGCCAACTTCGCGCGGGCGGCGGGGCGGGAGAAGGGGGAGTTCCAGGGGATTCGCTATGACGACTCGGACGTCTACAAGGTCATCGAAGGCGCGGCCTACTCGCTGGCGACGCATCCCGATCCGAAACTCGACCAATACCTCGACGACCTCATCGCCACGATCGCCGCGGCGCAGCAGCCGGATGGATACCTCTACACGTTCAACACGCTCAACGGGCTCGACAAGAAGTACACGAACCTCAAGGACAGCCACGAGATGTACAGCGCCGGCCACCTGATCGAGGCGGCCGTCGCGCACAAGCGGGCGACGGGGAAGGATTCACTGCTGAACGTCGCCACGAAGCTCGCCGATCACCTCGATTCCGTCTTCGGCGAAGGCAAACGGCACGACATCGACGGCCACCAGGAGATCGAGCTGGCGCTATTCAAGCTGGCTGACCTGACGGGTGAGAAGCGCTACGAGACGCTCGCGAAATTCTTCGTCGACGAGCGCGGCCACACCGCGTGCGGGCGCAAGCTGACGGGGCAGTATTACCAGGACGTCGGGCCGGTCGTCGATCAGACTGAGGTGATGGGACACGCCGTGCGGCAGATGTACATGCTCTGCGCGATGACGGATTACGCGGCCCGCGCCGGCGATGCGCGCTACGCCGCCGCCGTCGACCGGCTGTTCGACGATCTGGTGGGCACGAAGATGTACGTGACCGGCGGCATCGGCGCGCGGCACGAGGGCGAGGCGTTCGGCGACGCCTTCGAGCTGCCCAACGACACCGCCTACAACGAAACCTGCGCCGCCATCGGCAACGCGCTGTGGAACCACCGCATGAATCTGCTCCACGGCGACGCGAAGTACTTCGACGTCGTCGAGCGCGTCCTCTACAACGGATTCCTCTCCGGTTTGTCGCTCAACGGCGACAAGTTCTTCTACGTCAACCCGCTCGCCAGCGTCGGCAAGCACCATCGCCAGGAGTGGTACAAGACGGCGTGCTGCCCGGTGAACGTGGTGCGCTTTCTTCCGTCGCTGCCGGGCTACGCGTACGCGACGCGCGGCGGCGCGATCTACGTGAACCTCTACGCCGACAGCGACGCGACCGTGCGCGTCGGCGGGCAGAAGGTCGCGATCACGCAGCAGACGCGCTACCCGTGGGGCGGAACCGTGCTGCTGACGATCAAACCGCAAAAGCTGGCGCCGTTCGACCTGCGCCTGCGCGTGCCGGGCTGGTGCGACGCCGATGCGGCGAGCGCTTCGGTGAACGGGCAGCGCGTCGAACATCGGATCGAGAAGGGCTACCTCGTCATCAACCGCGGGTGGAACGCCGGGGACAAAGTGCAACTGAGCCTGCCGATGCCCATCCAGCGCGTGAAGTCGGATCCGCGCGTGAAGGCGAACCTCGGGCGCGTTGCGCTGCAGCGCGGGCCGATCGTCTACTGCGTCGAAGCGACGGACAACGGGGGGAAAGTCAGCCAACTCCGCGCCAAGCCCGAGGCGAAGCTGACGACGGAGGTTCGCGATGACCTGCTGGGCGGCGTGACGATCATCAAGGATGATGCGGGGATGATCGCGATCCCGTACTACGCGTGGGACCATAGGGAAGCGGGGGAGATGGACGTGTGGGTGCTCGCGAGTGATTGAAGGAAAGGGGGGCGACCTGCCCCCAATCTCTGTACCACCCACTATGAGAGTATGACCTCTTTCCGCTTCGCTGGGGAAGGAGCCGCAGATGAACGCAGATGAACGCAGATCAGAAAAGGCCCCAGCATTGCACTCATCTGCGTTCATCTGCGTTCATCTGCGGCTCACATCGTCTTCTTTTGAGATAGCTTCTTAATCCTCAATCGTCCAGGGCCGGTCTTACGCGACCGTCTCGACGTTGCTGACGTCGTCGACACCGCCGTCGACCGTGGCGGTGTCAGAGTTGGACCCGCCGTTGACGGTGTCGGCGAAGCCGTCATTGGAGAAGAGGGTGTCGTTGCCGCTTTGGCCGAGAAGGGTGTCGTTGCCGAAGCGGCCGGTGAGGTAGTCGTTGCCGCTGCCGCCGTCGAGGAAATCGTCGCCGTCGCCGCCGACGAGCTGGTCGTCGCCGCCCTCGCCGAACAGGGCGTCGTCGCCACCGCCGCCGTCCATCGAGTCGTTCCCGCCGCCGCCGAAGTAGGTGTTGTTGCCGGCGTTGCCGATGAACCGGTCATTGCCGCTG
>JBAUGM010000244.1:0-3297 GCA_049679725.1 Tepidisphaeraceae bacterium | reverse complement strand
GCCGCCCTGGATCGTGTCGTTGCCGCCCGATCCGGTGATGAGGATGCGCTTGGTCACGGCCGCATCGACGATGATCGCGTCATCACCCGCCAACCCGTCGATGAGGAGTTCGTCGGCGCCCGCGTCGATCGTCTGCGCAACCCCGTTGACGGTGATGGCGATGTCCAACCCCGTGCCGGTGATGAGGATCGTGTCGTTGCCGGTGGTGCCGTTGATCGTCTGGCGATCGCCGGGGGGCGTGCCGACGCCGAAGACCCAGACGTCGCTGGCATCGCGAACGAGCGCGTTGCCCGCCGCGTCTTTGATGCCGCTCCCGTCGCGCTCAAGCTTGAGCACGTAGGTGCCGGCGACGCCGGTGGCGGCCGCCAGACCGCTGAGGCGCCAGGTCGTTGCGTTGACCTTGGCGATGCTCGCGCCGGCAGGCATGACGTCGATCCCGTCGCGCGTCAGCTCGAAGTCGGCCAGGCCGACACCGCTCACCGCTTCGCTGAACTTCACGTCGATCGAATCGACGCTCGTCGCGCGCGGATCGGGGGAGACGTCGACGACGCTGGCGGTCGGCGCGGTGGTATCGTCCGCCGGCACGCCGGCGCCGTGCACGCCGCCGCGCTTCTTCAGCTCGCTGGCGGCGGCGGTGTTGCCCTCGCGGCCGGCGTAGTCGAGCGGCGTGAAGCCGGCGGCGTCCTTCGCGTTGACCGACGCCCCGCCGTCGAGCAGCGCGTCGATCACATCGGGCTCGTAGAACGGCGTGTCATCGTCGCCCAGCTTGGCCATCATCGCGGCCCAATGAAGCGGCGTCCGACCGGCATCGTCCTTGGCGTTCGCATCGGATCCACCGGCGGTGAGGGCGCGGATCTTGTCGCCCGCGAGCGGACCCGCCGTCGTCTCGCCGCGCGTCCAGACGTTCATCGCGGCAAAGTGCAGGGGCGTGAACCCGTCGTTCGTCGCCTGCGCGACGTTCGCGCCGGCGGCGAGCAGTTCGTTGATCGCGCCCACCGCCGTCGCGTACGGGCCCGCGGCGGCGGCATGAAGGGCGCTGTACCCGCCCGACATCGTCGCGTTCACATCGTCGCCCTGCGACAGCCACTCGCGCAGGTCGCCCAGGTCCCCGCGCACGGCGGCCTTGTTCAGGCGCTTGTCCAGCACCGGATCGTGCAGCTTCTGACGCCCCGGCAGCGCCCCGCCGCTGCTCGCCTGCACCGGCGCCAGGTCCGGGCCACTGTACAGCGTGACGATGCTGTTGGCGGGGAGCGTGATCTTGACCTGGTTCCCGCCGGCGACGTTGGCGAGTTGCACGTGGTTCTCGCTGCCGCTCGTGCGGTACGCCTTGTAACTGCCCGGCAGGCCCGAACCGCTCAGGTTCAGCGTGACGTCGGCCGAGCTGCCTTCGGGGTTGAACAGGACGTGCGTGACCGCGCCCGTCTCCGGGTGCTTGAAGCTGACCGTGCGCAGCCGATCGTCGCTGCTCGTCGCGCCGATGCGCACCGCGCCGGGGCGGACGTAGCGGTAGAAATGCTTCGCGACGTGGTACTTGATCGCCGGCTGACCATCGACCATCAGCGCGTGCTTGCCGTCCTTGGCGCTCTCCGACCACTGCCAATACACGTACGCGCTGGCATCGGCCTGGGTGACGGCATTCCAGATGTCCTGCGCCATGAGCAGCGCGCCCTGGATTGTCTGATCGTGGCCATGGCTCTCGGTGGACCAGAGATGCTGATCGTACGGCGCGACGGCGTCGCCGACGTCCTTCCAGTGCGGGTTCGTCGCCGAGTGAACGCCGAACGCGCCGGCGAACTGCGCCGTCTCCGGATCGTTCATCAACGCGTCGATGTACCATTGGTACCGGTCGCCCTTGGCCATTTCCTCGGGCACGACCAGCTTGGTGCCCAGCCCTTCCTTGGCGAACTTCCGCATGGTCGCGCGCACCACCTCGCGCATCTGCTCGGCCGTGTACGTGGCGGACTCGAACTCCTGCGCGAAGAACGGCTCGTTCTGCACGGAGACGTGGCTGAGATCCACGCCGAAATCGCGCTTGGCCGAGATCGCGACGGCGGCGAGGTACTCGGCGAACTCATCGCGCATGTCCGGGCGAACGGTCCCGCCGTAGTAGTAGGTCTGGTTCGTGCGCAGGAACGTGGGCGGCGTCCAAACCGTGGCAAGGAGGTTCTTCATGCCGCGGTCCTGCAACCGCTTCATGAACGTCATCGCGTAACCGATCGCCCCCTCGTCGTAGCCGTCCCAGTTGAACGTGTTCGGATCGGCGTTGTCGTTGCCCTCTTCGAAGGTCGGCCAGATGGAGGTGCGGGCGATGGTGGCGCCGAGGTCGTTGACGACACGATCGTAAAACGCGGCGTCGCTGTACCCCGTGACGCTCTTCCACGTGGCCATGGCGGCGCCGAAGCCGTCCATCGTCTGGTGCGTGTCGGCGGTGTTCACGCCGACGGTCGCGCCGTAGAACATGACGCGTTGCTCGAGCGGCTCGACCGCCGACGCAACGGCGCATGGGAGGGCGGCACGGGAGAGGGCGACGTCCTTCGATGACTTGGGGGAGAACAACATCAAGCGATTCCTCGACAACAGGTCAAACCGTTCACAACCGTACGCGCGATCCGATCGAGTCAGACAACAGGAGAGAGAGACGCCCCAACGGGGTGGGTCGTTGCTAAAAAGACCCAGGGGGCGTTCGATCGATTTATGGCGGGCTCAGCAGCATGGCTCTCGAAGTTTGGACCGGGAATGCTAGCGGTGATACGAACGAGCGTACACCCGAGATGGCAACAAAAGCAGAAAACTTTCCCCGCGCTTCACGCTCGCGCCGGGATTCGTAACTGAGGAGTTGGACGCAGCTTAGACGGAAACCCTCGCGCGCCGGCGCAATTCAACGTCCACAAATAGGGCAAGCGTGAAAAATCGGGTCGCCTACCCACAATACCGACGCCTCGGACCGCCGCCGGTCGCGGCAGGTTTTCGAGACGGTCCGGACAAGTCCAATTAATAAAGTAATTGGACCTGTCCCGGACCTGTCCCGTTTAATTTCCCCGCGCATAAGGCATTGCGCTGGGCGCATGAGGACCTGCGCCCAGCGCAGTGCCTTCTGCGCCGCGCGCATCACCTTCTGCCCTGGCCGCAGCGCGGGTGTCCTGTCCAGCGTAATGCAGCAGCGACCGGACGACGCGCTAGCAGCCCGTGGCGGAACTCGCGCGGTCGCTGCTTGCGTCCTCGGGCCGGGCCCTTCGTTGCCGAGACTCGCTCGTATTTCAGTCAATACTGCTTCGTCTCGACGCCTCGGTCCCGGCC
>JBAUGM010000243.1:0-3312 GCA_049679725.1 Tepidisphaeraceae bacterium | reverse complement strand
TCTTCCGCGTGAGTCGGCCGTCGATCGGCCCCGACGCGTACGAAGGCTACTACGCCGGCATCAGCGCCAGCGCCAACCAGGTGATCCTCGGCCGCGCCGATGGCAAGTCATGGACGCCGCTCAAAATCATCAACCGCCTCATCCCGGCCGACAAGAGCACGAAGCTGGATGTAACCGCGCACGGAAACCGCATCGAAGTGCGCCTGAACGACGACGCGGCGCCGATCATCTCCCTCACCGACGACCAATACACCGCCGGCCAGGCCGGCGTCCGCATGTACACGACCGACAACGACCGCGCGGTGTCGGCCTTTGATAACGTACGCCTCTCGCCCTTGCCCGCCGCCGCGCCCACTCGGTGACCGCAGTGCCGAAAAGTTCGCGAAACTCCGCGATTTTGGCCGGACAAGTCTTGGTCGCGGCGATTACGGTCGCTAGTCTAAGATTCGCCCACATCAAATCGAAGCCTCTATCAAATGCGGGTGCGTGACCGTCGATCGCTTTCCGGAGGGTTCATTCGCGTGCGAAAGCCGTTCGTCATCATCGGGGGCCGCTGACCAATACCACCCTCACGCAGTGGGCGAACACCTTCATCGACCACCTCCAGAGCCTCAGCGGCGCCGAGGCGCTGGTCTACATGAACTCGACCTTCGCGCGTGACCGCGTCACGACCGGCCTGAACCACCGCGACCTGTGGCTGGCGCGCTACAGCATCGGCCATCCCAACAGCGTCGACCCGCAAACCAGCGACCCCCAGACGCCCGGCGGGTTCGTCAACCCCTACGGCGTCTGGAACGTCCCCATCGGCGGCGCGCCCTCGCACACCTCCTGGGACCTCTGGCAGTACAGCAACGCCGGCATCGGCGCGACGTACGGATCGGGCAGCCAGTTCATCGACCTGGACCTGTTCAACGGCTCGATGACCGAATTGCAGCAGCAGTTCGTCATCCCCGAGCCGGGCGCGGCGACGCTCGTGCTGGGCGTCGCGCTCGCTGGGCTCACACGCCGACGCCACCGACGCGCTTGAGCACCCGACGCGCGGACGAAGTTTCGGACGCGGCGTCAGCGGTGCGCTAGTCGCTGCCGTAGTAGCCGAACGCGGGATCGTAGCCGATGTGGTGGTCTGCGAATGGCCACCAGCGTGCCTCCCAAGCGGAAGCGCTCGGCGGCAGCGACCTGCACTTGCGGGCAAAGCTCCATTCCTGCGCCTTGGCCCAACCTTCCGCGATGGCCACGCTGACGACGATCACGACAAGCCACCGCGCCAGCCCGCGTCGGGTCGGCACACCCAGCGACACGACTGCAATGATTGGCAGGGTAGCGACTACCGCGAGCACCAAGCCGGCGATGATCGAACGAACGCTCGTGCCGTAGCTCATGGTGCGAAAGTAGGCGCCGCCGTACGCGGCCATCCAAACCGCCGATATGAACAGCGGCGTCCTCCACCACCGAGGCAGTCGTTCCCACCATGGATTGTGCTCGGATGGGGGCTCGTAGTCCAATCTGGCGAGATGTCGTGGGGACGTCGGCATTGGGGAACTCAGCTTGAAACCCCAAACGCCGCGGCATCATCCTCCAGGTTCTTGATGGACCTCTCGAATATTCGCCGCATCTCCACCACCACGTTGGCGACGTTCTTCTTCTCTGGTGGCAGCATCATCCAGCAGATGCTGATGGCCTGACCAATCACTTGTTCCACCTGCGCGGGGCTGAACGTTTCGCGCATCGCCTCCAGGTGCTTCTTTCGAGCTTCTTCGTCGTCGCCGCCGCCACAGGAGTGGGAGAACACCGCCATATTGATCCCCTTTCGATTGGCACGCCGTTCAAAGCGTCTCGACCTTGATGTTCGTATTCGTGTAGATGCACACCTCCCCCGCGATCTTCAAGGCGGCTTCGACGATGCCCTTCGCGTCGAGGTTCGAATGCTGCATCAGCGCCTTGGCGGCGCTGGCGGCGAAGGGGCCGCCGGAGCCGATGCCGATGATGCCGTCGGTGGGTTCGATCACGTCGCCGGCGCCGCTGACGATCAGGCTCACCGACTTGTCGGCGATCGCGAGCATCGCCTCCAGCCGGCGCAGGACGCGGTCGGTGCGCCAGTCCTTGGCCAGCTCGATGACGGCGCGGCGGGTGTTGTCGGGGTGCTCGGCGAGCTTCTTCTCGAACCGCTCGAGCAGCGCGAACGCGTCGGCTGCGCTGCCGGCAAAACCTGTGAGCACCTTTCCGCCCGCGCCGATCCGGCGGATTTTGATCGCGTCGTGCTTCGCGACCGTGTTGCCGAGCGTCACCTGTCCGTCGCCGCCAAGGGCCACCTGGTCGCCCTTGCGGACGGAGAGGATGGTCGTCGATCTCGCTGCCTTCATCGCCATGGGATACGATCTTAGTGCCGGACCTGCCGGCGGTCATGCTCGGCCCCCCGCTGATTACCTTCGACTCACCGCCCCTGCTGGCCGCTGGCCTGGCGACGGCCGCGGGCGCATTCGCGGTCGCGGTGTTTCGGCGGCCGTCGTTGTCGGTTTCAAGCCGGACACTGATTGCGATCGCGTTGCTCGCGCTTGCTTTGGCCGCGGGTGGACCGCGCGTGCCGCGCGAGCTGAGGCCGCGCATCGCAGTGATGATCGACGGCTCCGCAAGCACCCGCGGCGCGGCCTATCACGATGAGCGCATCCTGCGAGCAGACGTCGTGGAGCTCCTGGGCGATCGCCCCTACTCCATCGTCCGCCTGGACCACGACGCGGATCGGACCAGGTGGACGCCGCCCCCACCGCTCACCACGGCGGTGCTGCTGTTCAGCGACGGGCGCTTCGACCCGCCGAGGACGGCGCCGCCGGTGTACCCGGTGATCGACCCCGCGCTGGACCGGCCCACCGACGCGGCCGTCACGTCACTCGAGGGCCGTGGCCAACGGCTCATCGTCACGACGTCCAACAGCGGCCCCGCGCGAGAGCTGTCCGTCGACGGCAAGCGGATCACCGCGGAACCGGGCCATCGAACGGCCACGCTAGCGGCCGACGGCGCTTCGACCACGACTACGACCGCGACCGCATTGCTCGCGCCCGGCGATGCGTGGCCGGAGAACGATGCGCTGTCGCTCGTCGTGCCGCCGCCCGCGCAGGCCCAGCGGTGGTGGGTTGGCGGGGGTACACCGTCCGCGGATTGGCGCATCATCGCGCCGTCGGAATTGCCAACGGACGCGGCCTCGTACCTGGCGCCTTCGCTCATCGTGCTGAACAACATCCCCGCCGACGCGATCATGCCGGTGCAGGGCGAGCGCTTGCAGCAGTACATCCGCGACCTCGGCGGCGGCGTCCTGAT